>JAGVDA010000523.1 GCA_020058975.1 Thermosynechococcus sp. WC_1
GGTGGAAAGACAACTGAAATTGGTCGTAAAGCCATGATTCCCTATGGTCTGTACCAAGGATATGGGTTCTTTTCACCTCATTTAGCTGCCCAAACAGGCGTAACTGAACAGGATTTGGCGTTGTTTTGGCAAGCCCTGGTCAAAATGTGGGATTTTGACCGCTCTGCCAGCCGTGGCATGATGGCACCTCGTGGTCTATACATTTTTTCTCATGAATCTAAACTAGGCAATGCGCCAGCGCATAAGCTATTTGAGCGAATTCAGGTGGAATTGAAGTCAGAGATAAACGTGCCCAGAAAATTTGCAGACTACAACGTAACGGTTAATCGGTCAGAAATGCCTCAAGGTGTACACCTAAATGACCAATTGATCTAACCGCTATTATGAGGGCAGAACACATAATGCATTTAAAAGTCTTGCCATGCTAGAGCAGCCGCTTAAGACCCAACAAAGCCATAGCCTGTATGAGCAAGACTTCTATCAATGGACGCAACAAATGGCGGCTGTTTTACGAAATAACCATTTTGACCAGCTCGATATCGAAAATATTGCTGAGGAGATTGAGAGCTTGGGACGCTCTGATAGACGAGAACTGAAGAGTCGATTAACCGTGCTACTTATGCATTTGCTGAAGTGGCACTACCAACCAGAAAAACGTAGCAATCGCTGGCAGGCTACCATCCTAGAGCAGCGAATTCGTGTTCTCGACTTACTTTCAGAAAGCCCAAGTCTAGTCTCTTACTTAAATGGCGAAGTGGATCGGTGTTACAACAATGCTAAAGCTTTAGCTGCTGCTGAAACGGAACTGACTCCAACCATATTCCCTCAAGATTGTCCTTATCTATTGACTGAAGTTTTAGAGAAAACACTTTTAGCAGATTGAATTGAAAGGGAATTCGCCATGATCGCTCAAGCACAAGAAAATTGTACCTATAGCCCTGAAGAATACTTAGAGTTAGAAATTCCTGCGGTGGATAAGCATGAATATATTGATGGAGAAATTAGATTAATGCCTGGTGGAATGCCCAACCATAATCGAATCATCAATAATCTTAGTGCTGCTCTTAACTTTGCCTTTAAAGGAAAACCCTATGAAGCTTTTGTGACCGATCAGCGTCTCTGGATTCCTCGCAAACGGATCTATACTTATCCGGATATCATGATTATTAAAGGGGAACTACAGTTACAAGAAGGACGCAAAGATACCCTGACCAATCCGTCGATTGTCATTGAAGTATTATCAAAGTCAACGCAAAACTATGATAAGGGCGATAAGTTTACAGCCTATCGCAGCATTTCTACTTTCCAGGAATATGTTTTGATTGACCAATATAGTCAGCATATTGAGCATTACGTTAAAATCGAACAGCGCAAGTGGACTTTTCAAGAATATGATGAAACTGACCGTATGCTGACCTTTGCGTCATTACCATTTGAAATTTTGATCGCCGATCTGTATGACAAAGTTACATTTAAATCTGCCGAAGCTGAGATAGATGCATAGATAAATGGGCATCCTATCAACAGATGCTCTCTTTGGCTAAAACTGTGTCAGATTCTGACAACTATGTGATGATTAGTGCGCTTCAGCACTACGCTTACTGTCCGCGCCAATGTGCCCTTATCCATATCGAAAAAGTATGGGATGAGAATTTGTATACCCTGCGCGGTCAGCGGGTTCATGCAATTGTAGATACCCCTGGGGATGAGCTGATTGAGGGGGTTCGGGTAGAACGGGCGATGCCGCTCTGGTCGCATCAGCTCGGTATTACGGGCATTGCGGATGTGGTGGAATTTTTAGCAGACGGTACGCCTTACCCAGTGGAATACAAATCTGGGTCGCGGAAGGCGAAGGATGCCGATAGTATTCAGCTTTGCGCTCAGGCGCTGTGCCTTGAAGAAATGCTGGGCTGCACGCTATCTGTGGGCGCTATTTTCCATCATGGGTCGCGGCGACGGCGGGAGGTGCGGTTTGACGCAGAACTGCGATCGCTTACCCTGCAAACTATTGAAGGGACGCGATCGCTCTTTGTTGCTGCAAAACTACCTGCCCCTGTGGCGGACAGCCGCTGTAAGGATTGTTCTTTGATTGATGCCTGTATGCCCCACGCGATTGATGGCTTTCGACGGGCGGCTGGTGGGAATAATCCGTTTAAGGTTGAGGCAGATCTATGAAGCAAATTCTGAATACGCTCTATATCCAAACACAGGGAACCTACATTCATCTTGACCACGACACGTTAAAACTTCAGGTCGAAAAGGAAACAAAGTTTCAGGTGCCGCTGCTGCATCTGGGCGGGATTGTGGCCTTTGGGAATGTGTTATTGAGTCCATTTTTAATTCATCGCTGTGCGGAAGATGGGCGATCGCTGGTCTGGCTCTCGCAGTATGGCAAGTTTAGGGCAAGGCTATCGGGTTCGACGACGGGCAATATTTTGCTACGAAGATCGCAACATGCCGCCCTCGATAACCCCCAGGCTACTCTGGAAACTGCGCGATATATGGTGGCGGGTAAGCTTCAAAATACGCGCAATATTTTAATGAGAGCGGCACGGGAGGCGCAAGCGGAGGGCGATCGCATAGCCCTAAA
>JAGVDA010000390.1 GCA_020058975.1 Thermosynechococcus sp. WC_1
AATATATTGATACACGCACTCAACTTCGCCGTTATCTATTATCGCCGAAGTGCAATACAGCTCAGTGGGGTATAATCACAAACTCTCTCTATATCCAACTTTTTAGGAGGCACGGAAAAGTTGTTGTACCAGCAACGTGTAACTTTGAGATTACATCTAGAAATATCAACGAAGTAGTTTGTGAAATTAAAAATATTATTGACAATCCTCCTCAAGCTTTAACTATTTGCATTTACAACAATAAGGGAGGAATTGGCAAAACAACTACAACGGTTAATTTAGCAGGAGCTTTTGCAAAACAAGACAAAAAAGTTCTCGTCTTAGACTTTGATACACATCAAAGAGATCTCACTAATATCTTAAAGATTAAGGATCAAAAACCTAGCTTATTTGATTGCATGCTAAGTATAGATAGGAGTATGCAAGTTTCTACTCAAACATTTATATCAAATCACAAAAAAGGTAAAGAAGCAACTTTTGACGTAATTCCTGCCGATTCAATAATGTCTAAACAAACTGATATTGAACTAGGCCAACGTATTCAGGGTGGCATTTCAAGATTAAAAGATGTGCTAGATTCTTTCATCTATAAGTACGATTACATTCTTATTGATGCTCCCCCAAATTGGGGTTTCTTTAGTCAGAGTAGTGTATATGCCTCTGATGTTGTTCTTATTCCAACTAGAGCTAATGATGTTTCATCATTAGAAAATGCAGCTACAGCAATCTCTGAATTCATACCTGAAATTAAACAAGTAAGGCAAGATGGTGGACCAGTTCTGCTACCAATTTTCTTTAACGGACCATCAACAACAAAAGTACAAATAGCGCTGGCAAAGACAAGGCTAAAAGAAATTTCAAAAAGAGTAGAAAATAATTCTAAGTTTAAATTAATGCCTTACTTTTTTCCAAAATCTAGCAGCACAAATACTAATGATGATGTTTTTGAACTGCGTGGCAGCGCAAGTATCACCAAAGGAGCTTTTTTAGGAATCTTACCAAACCTAATGAATAAGACTGCTGCTGATTACTATCAATCTCTAGCTAAGGAGTATTTTTTATCATGATAGATACACAGGATGCTGGCAAATTAATGCATTTGCCCTTAGCTGATATTCAGCCAGGAGAACCAATTGATGTTCCAGAGTTTGTTATTGTAGCCGCAGCAGAAGCACTACTCAAAGCTGATGGTCGAAATTGGATTCCAGTTATTGTCAAGCAAACAGGTAAATATGAATATCAAGTCGTGAGCAATACTTTTGCTTACGCAGTTGCTCACGAAGCTGGTCTAGAAAGAGTGTGGTGTATGGTTACAGATTCAAAGCCTGAAACTATTGAATTAGTGAAAATTTTATCTAGAGAGATAACACCTAAAGTTAATCTATCTACTGCTTCACGAGATATTATTATGGATGCTTTAAAGTATCTTATCAAGCGTCCTGGTAGTCCTTTAAGCAAAGTCGATCCTTTAGTTGCCACCAACAGAATTGAAGAAGCTGATAGAGAAGAATGGAAAGACTTTTCAGCAATTGCAAAACTAAAATGTGGCATCACGAAAGGTTCAAAGCTAGATTCACTGAGCGAGATTTTTTACCTTTCGCCTCCACCTCCACCTGAAATCTTACCTCATCCCCCTATTGTAAGCCTTAAAAAAGGAACTAAAGAAGAGATATTTACTAATCTAAAGTATTTGTCAGACTCTAAAATTGGTGGCTTCAATAAAATTGATATTCAAAAAGTAGTGAATGAAATATTTTCTGCTGACAAAACTAAATGGAAAAGTTTGAATCCAATATCTACGCTTGATTGTGGGATTGTCAAGGCTAAAATTACCGCTCTAAAAACGGTATTCAAGCTTTAGTGTTCACCCGCGCGAATGCTTCTCTGCAACACACAATACAGTTCATTACAGACAAAATACCGCTGGACTTTTGGAGCATTGATTTGAGAGGTGCCATACAGGTCTTGGGAGAGATCACCGGAGAAGACGCGACGGAATCGGTGTTAGATCGAATTTTCAGCAGCTTTTGCATTGGCAAATAACTTCTCTAGCCAAGCAACCTCTTTTACGAGTCAATAGACCTCTTGCATCAATCCCAACCCCCTCATCCCTTTCTTATAGCCCAAAGGCTTTACCCCCTTCGACAAGCTTAGGACACAGCAGGACATCGCTTCTCCCACGAGGGGAGAAGCGCTAACTCCGGCTCCCCTCGCCCGCTCTGGGAGAGGGGCTGGAGGTGAGGGTCATATTCGTGCAAGAGATCTAATCTGTCAGACTTGCACCTTTAAGAATGCAGCGACTTAATTAACGCCGCACCCATTGCCTGACAACCTAGCACCGTAGTGCCTGGAGATTGGATATCTGTTGTGCGGTACCCTGCTTCTAAAACCTGCTGCACAGCTTGCTCAATGCGATTAGCAGCTTGGGGCTGATTGAGTCCATAGCGCAACATCATGGCAGCACTTAAGACCTGAGCCAAGGGGTTTGCTTTATCTTGCCCAGCAATATCCGGCGCAGAGCCGTGGACTGGCTCAAATAGCCCAGGGCCAGACGCGCCCATACTGGCGGAGGGCAACATGCCAATGCTGCCCGTCAGCATCGCAGCAATATCAGACAAAATGTCGCCAAACAGATTGCTGGTAACAATGGTGTCAAACTGTTTGGGGGCGCGCACGAGCTGCATGGCGGCATTATCGACGTAGAGATGGGTGAGTTCTACGTCAGGGTACTCAGCAGAGAGGGCTGTAATGCGATCACGCCAAAGCTGCGAGACTTCTAGTACGTTTGCTTTATCGACAGAACACAGCTTACGAGTGCGTTTACGGGCAATTTCAAAGGCAACCCGACCAATGCGATCAATTTCGGAGTTGCTATAGGCCATGGTATTAACACCGCGCTGTTCCCCTGTTTCGGTGGTAAAAATGCCCCGAGGTTTGCCAAAGTAGATGCCGCCCGTGAGTTCCCGCACCACCATCAGGTCAACGCCAGAGACTATCTCTGGCTTAAGGCTGGAGGCATCAATGAGCTGCGGCACAATTTGGGCAGGTCGAAGGTTGGCAAACAGCTCTAGGCCAGCGCGCAGACCCAATAGCCCCGTCTCTGGGCGCAGTTCACGGGGGAGCGTGTCCCACTTATAGCCGCCGATCGCCGCGAGCAAAACTGCGTCACTTTTACGGCATTTGTCTAAGGTTTCTTCTGGTAACGGCTGCCCCACGGCATCTACCGCAGCCCCTCCAATCAATGCTTCTTGAAAGGTAAAGCTGAGGCTATGCTGATCTGCCACAGTCTTAAGCACATCTACAGCAACAGCCATAATTTCTGGGCCAATGCCGTCACCGGGGAGCAGGGTAATGCGGTATTCCTGAGTCATGGGTTGGGGTAAGAACGTGGAGTAGGACTGCGATCGCCGTTGTTGCAATGACAAGCAGTTTTTCATCATAGGACGATTTGCGGCCTGCTGGATCGATAAATTTCTGTGCCAAGGCTCGGTGATCTGCAACACGCCTAGCCATCCCCATTATCACCGTCTACTCCTGCGCTAGCGCATCACGCAAACGGCTGAATCCCGCGATAGTAAGCATATTCACCGCTCAGGAGTTTCAAACTATGATTCGTCAAACATGGCTTTTACTCGGGTTGGTTGGCGCAGGGGCGATCGCACCTTTCTTAATTTCTCCTGCCAATGCCTGCACGCCAAGTCCTGATAACCCCAGCGGCTGCGATCGCATTAACCAGCGCCTCCGGATTCCCATTGTGAAGGGTGGCGGCGGCGGTGATGACCCTTGGCCTCCCAATTGCCCCCAGTGTGGACAGGTGAAATTTGACCCAAGACAAAACGTGGTTTTGCCTGCTGGCGGGCTTCAGCAGCAGGGTCGATTTGGTTCACAAATGCTGAATCCCCAGCCTTTGCCACCGAAGGCTGGTCAAATTCAGTATTAGGTAAAAAGGCCAGGTGGGGTTGTGACCTCACCTGGTATCTGATCGCAGCGCCACCCGTTTTAGATTGATGCGGCAGTTATTTTACCTGAGCATAGTAAGCGTGGATGCTGATCTGATAAGACAAAGACTTCAATAGACCTCTGTCATCAATCCTTACCCCTTCATCCCTTTCTTATCGCAAAAGGCTTTCTCCTTCTTCCTCTAAAGGAGAAAAGCTAATTCCGACTCCCCTCGCCCGTTCTGGACGAGGGGCATATTCGTGCAAGAGGTCTAGTGTTGCAATGAATGGGACGCTAGGGTAAACTATAATAACTTCAACGTTATCAAAAGACATGAAAAGGAAAATTCGACTAAAGATCAAATGCTAAAAAAGGGGAAGAAGAGATGACAAAGACCAATACAATTTCTTGGGATTCTGTTCGTGCTGAAATCTTAGCGGATCCAATGGTAAAGGCTAAATTTGATGCGCTAGAAACTGAGTTTGATGTTGCTCGACACATTATTGCACTGAGAAAAGCGACGGGATTAAATCAGCGAGATTTCGCTGATCGTGTGGGGATTAAACAACCTCAACTGGCTCGAATCGAGTCTGGCAAACAAATGCCCAAGCTGGAAACTTTAACGAAATTGGCTGCGGGAGCAGGCTATGCAATTGAAGTTCACTTTGTTTCTGCTGACCAAAGTCCAGTCCCTAAAATCGACCCTTTACACATTCCCTCTAAACCACTGACACACGCTTAAATTTATACAAATCCCAGCGAAGCTACAGACTATGGATAAGGCCAAGCTGAATTTACTGGGGAATGGGTTTTGTTCTTTATTCCAGCATACCATTGCAATTACTCTAATTTAGTCACTACGAGTACTACCATCTGGCATAAGAGTATTCTGAAAGATGTTATCAACAAACCTCAAAGCAGCTTTAAACTGAACTCCAGTCAAATTGGCATTGGTCAAGTTGTTTTCCTCAATTAAGGTTCTTTCGACAATGGCTCTGGTCAAATTTGCGTTGGTAAGATCACTCCTTACAATTTCGGCAGCTCGCAAGTTGGCATCGGAAAGATTGGTACCACTCAAATTAGCTATCCAGAAAGTAGCCCAAGAGAGTCTGGCACCACTCAAATTAGCACCACTCAGATTGGCTCTGTCCAAACAAACGGAATTCAGTCCGGCACCACTCAAATTAGCACCACTCAAGTCAACCCCTTCCAAGTAAGCATCGGATAATTCTTGTTCCCTGAAGTCAACACCACTAAGATTAGCTCCAACGCCAACCTGAATAATCTTCACTCTATATCCGGTGAAATCTCTGATTCCAGTCGCGTAAAGTTCAAGGATTTCATCATCCTTAATCAATGGTTTACTGACCATGAATCGTCTCCTAACCTATTCCCTCCATCCTAACGCCACTCTCATAGTTCCATTTAAGGCAAAAAGTGGATTCATCGGTTCCTTCCTTAAGTTTTAAACTACAGTGCTGGGTGTAATCTCCTCAATTTCTATCATTCATGCCAGAAGGTCCCGAAATTAAGCGCGCTGCCGATAAAATTGCGGCGGCACTCATCCAGCATCCTGTTAAACGTGAGTTCGACGCTAGAAAATAGCTTGTGGAAGTGCAGCTAGCCCTTTATCGTTGAGGTTCAAAGCAGGCTTCTTAGGATGATAGGAATAAGCG
>JAGVDA010000006.1 GCA_020058975.1 Thermosynechococcus sp. WC_1
AATCACTTGGGAAATGGCAACCGACCTTTGGTGGTTAACGGACGAGCGCCTTAACCAAACCGGAGCCAATGGCATTAGCATCAATGGCTGCTCTAATATTACAATCCGCGATTGTGTGATTCACGACTGGCCTGGGTCTGGCATCAACGAAAATTACTCGGAATACGTCACGGTTGAAGGCACCATCATTGCGAACAATGCGCGATGGAGTGTTGGCGGTGTACATGGTTGTGCCAACTCCAAACCAGGGACAGGGCAACGGGTCAACGAAGATGAGTTGAAAATGTTGATGTCTGGGAACCTTGTTGCAGCTAGCCATCAATGCATCCCGTCGCGGGTGACAGCCAAGGGGTTTGCAGATTTGAAGCTTGACGAAGGCGGTGGATTGCACACCCAGGCACAGCCACAGGTCACGGCTGAGGGTGGAGTAGTCTTTGGGCGATGGGAAGTGTCCAATAACTTAGTTTTGTACTGCGGGAAAAGTGGTATCAACCAGAACTGTACTGGACAGCTAACGATTGAGCGCAATAGCCTGTACTGCAATGGACTGAACACCGGAGCATCGGATATTCATCTGGCACCTCCGAAGGAAAATGACCCAACGGCTTTGACGGGAACGGCGATCGTCAGAAACAACATTATTCACTCGATCCCTAGCGGCATGTCAGTCAATCGATTAGGCGTTGCTGCCAAAAAATATGACGGGGTAGGGGAAAACTACGTTGCTGCGGGTATTCCTGGCAATAGCGATTACGTTGCGAATACTCCAATCGAGGAAGTTGCCGCAGTGTTTCGAGATCCAGCAAACGGTGATTTTAGGCGACATTCTGACGTCCCTGCTGGCAATGGAGCTGATGACGCGATCGTTTATGACCTATTGCAGAAAGCAAAAGACTATGGCATCGTCCTTGCTCCATGCCCTGTTATCACAGATGAAGCCTACTTGAATCAAGTAAAGAAACGGATCTTCGATAACTGGCCTGACCCTGCGACTATTCCCGCATTTGGTGCGGGATTTTTGCTGCACGATGGGGAGGAGCACTACACTTATGAGCAGCGTGCGGAGTATCCGAGAAATGCAGTAAAACAAACCCAAGGCAGAATCTGATTCGTAAACTGACCCAACCCTGCCTCAATTCAACTCTTTCAACTGATCTTCGAGGCGCTTTAGTTGCGCCTCAATTTTTTCTCTTTGACTGGCCTCCCCTATTACTAAGTCACCATTGGCGATCGCACTCATCAAAGCCGATACGTTAGGGCGATTCCCCCAGGTATAGCCGTGCTTTAGGGCTAGTGCCTCAAGGGAGTTTTTATCGGCAGGGGAACAAGAGAGGGTTATGGTTGACAGCTTTCTAGCCATATTGATAATCAGCACGTGTTAATGGGTACTTAACTTCGTACTCAATCCCCGAATTTTCCATAGCTTCTAAAAACTTTTTGACAGGGATGTCTGCTTGTGGCGTCACATAACAGAGCTGAGTTCCTAGTCCAAAAGATTTGTAAGCAATTTTTGCGCTGCACTCAACTCCGTCAATAGTCCAGGTAACGATGCGTCCAGCTCCTAATGCAATCGCTTCGTGAAAGTGGTCAACCTCAAAGCGCAAATATAGCTTGACTGGCACAGCAGGAAATTTTTTAGTGATCGAAGACATTTTAACTACCTTTTTACTTACAAACCGAGCGCTGCGACCCGTGATAACTACAAACCAGACGCTTGCCCACTCTTCACAGCGCGTGATGGATGCGCTGCTAATATTGAGGTGGCTTGCGATTTGGGCTTGTGCGGTCATGTCGGTTCGTTTTGCTCTCTACATTTACTATAGTACAGAGTGCACGTACAAAATGCAATAGGTAATTACACGGATATTTTGTATGGCAGTTCAACCCCCCACAGCTCCAGCGCAGCAGATTGGTGAGGGTGATGAACTTCCCGTGGACGATGCGCTTTTTGGGCTGTTTCACCTAAAAGCCCATCCAGACTTGCCGGATGGGCTTTATCACTACACAGATGGGCTTTGGATTCAGGGATGAACAATTGATTCGATAATCCTTTGTGCAAAAAGAACAGGAACCGCATTGCCAATAGCCCTACAGTTCTTCCCCGCAGATTTCCCCCACACATAACTGTCAGGAAACGACTGCAAACGCGCCAAGCACCTATAATCCAGCGCTCTGACATCGGCAGACTCTAGGAGCGCTGTGAAAGGACTGCGGAAGCCCCCGCGCTCATCACAACCTACTGAAGCGCGAATTGTTTGCGATGGTTCATCGCTTTGGAGCGTGATTGGATCGCGATCGCCATAGCCTGTACGTTCGATGATGACGGCACGGGCAACTTGGCGATCAGTACTTGCCGTAATTGTATTGGATGGCTCTAACTTATCGCGAGCGGCCCCTCGATGCTCATTGGTTGAACCCCCAACCAATAAAGCTTTAGGAGATCGCCCACCACCACCTAGTTTTCTTTTGACCAACACGGCACGGCTTATATTCCGATCCATGTTTGCCGTGATAGTGAAACTCGGAGTTTTACTATCACTTGCTGTATAGGATGATCCATATTTATTCCCTTTGCCATCGACCAAAATATTCCCAGACCACTCTTTATTCTTTAGTGTCTGTACTTGCCGCTCCGTGAGCCGCGAGGGTTTGCAGGATGGCAGCAATTCCGCAATGGCATCGTACCAGTTATTCCAAGGTTGCCACCATAGCCCACCTGTTTTTGAGTGGGTTGGGAGTAAGTTAAGCAATGGATCTCGACCAGCTCGAAGAATCAGCCGATGGCGGTTTTGTGGGACACCAAAATCTGCCGCATCGTAGATATCATAATGAGTGTTGTAGCCTAGTGACTGGATTCTTAAAAGGATAATTTTGAACGACTCAGAATCGACATACCCGCGAACATTTTCTATGGCAAAATAGCGCGGTTTTTTAATGCGGATAATGTCTGCGATCTTCTTGGCTTGTGCAATATCTTCGTGTGTTTCAACTCCGTCAGTTTTCGCTATCGAAAAAGATGGGCAGGGGGGAGACCCCCACAAGAAATCAAAGTCAGGCAGTTGCTCAATAGGCGTATCTAGGATCGATTCGTGCCGAATCCCATTGCCAAAATTAGTGCGATGAAGGTCAGCACAGTAATCGTCAATTTCAACTCCCCCAACAGATTGAAGCCCCGCCATTTCAGCTCCTAGACACGCACCGCCAGCGCCTGAATGTGTTGAGAAAAAAGAAAATTTGGACATAAATCACTTCAACTCTTCCAACTGATCTTTAAGGGCTTTTGGCGCTAACTCTTCTTTTTCTAGGGACTTTAGCTCTTTTACTGTCAAAGACTTACGGCGATTGTCGGAAGATAAATTTATTTTATCCCCTGACTCTGAGAAGCTGCCAACTTGCCACCAAAAGTACGGGGCTTCCGTCAACGTGTTGATAGAAGAACCTACTCCTAATCGTTGCCCCTTAAAAATAAAGGGCTTACGTTTCTGCCAATGCTCAAAGGCTAAACACGCGGACTTGTTATTGGAATCTATCGCAAGTTTATAGATCCTCTCCCCATACCCATACTCCGTATCTTTGCCAATCCAACGGTAGAATTCAAACTGACCGTTATCTGCCAGAACCTCAAAATCTTTTAACTCAAACTTAAACCGACCACTAACCGCAACTTCTAGTGCTTTACGCATTGATGAGTTTATCACTTGCCAACTATGCGCGTCATTGCAACAATTACTATAAGTCGTTTTCAAGTAATCAAAAACTATACTCACTTTTGTTCTCCTATCCCCAAACTTTCCCTATATTTTTCCCAAATTTCCAGAGCCTGCTTTCCAGCTTCCGTCGCTGTAAAGTACTTTCGCCGTGCTCCGCAGGAAGCCTCGTCATCGTCTCCCCAGCGCCATCTCAGCATCCCTTTTTCAACCCCACGGTCTAGAGCAGGGTATACGCTGCCAGCAGCCAGTTGGATCGGTCTCCCCACGTTTAACTCCAGCAGTATTTCCCTGCCATACAGGGTGCGATCTCCAATGCATACAAGAATATGGTGATCTAACAGTGACAACGACAAATTATCTTTGTTTTTCATGAAGCCATAGTACTCTCAAAAAATTAGATCTGTCAAATCGGGTTAAGATATAAAAGCAAAGTACTATCGGAACACACCTATGAGTGACTATGAATAACATTGAAACGGCGGATACTGTAAAACATCGGCCAACAGGGGAAGAATGGATTGTCGCTTATGTTGAAGGCGATAGATTATGCGCTTGTGGATGGCCTGAAACTTTAGCAAAGTTGTCGGATTGCACCCTAACCGAGAAAGCAACCGAGAGCGAAAAGCAGAAGCTTATACGGGAATTGGCATCCATGCCAGGGCAAGAATACGATTCCCGCAGATCATGGGCTAGAAATTATTTATTGGCGAAGATCCCATAAAATGGGAAAATATAGAGGCAAATAGAGTGTTTCGACAAAACCCGATTGCACCATGCCACTAAACCTATTCTCATCATCCTCCGGTTCCAGCACAGCGCTAGCCGCGCGGGTGACTAGGCTTGAAGTCAAACCCTCGTCCCTTCATGATGCGGGGGAGATTAGCCCGGTGCCAGTCTCAATAATTCCTGGCGCTCAACACCACCTAGAAGGCGGCAAAGGGTTTGTGATTGATAGCTCGTTGCTCTCTGATAATTGGTTCGCAACGGTGTTGAACTCGACAGATACACCACAGCCGATCTCATGGCGTAAAAATGATTCGGTTTTCATTCGCAATGGGGAGCCTATCAGTGCAGCCGAATCCCCCTACATTGTTCACGGAAATACATGGCTCACACTTGAGTGTGTATCCAATGGGGGCCAATGGATTCAGATTATTCCTAATGGGGCTGCGCTTCAAGACCTTACCCCGCCTAGGCTAGTCTTGCTCGACCCAATTGAAGATATAAAAAGTGCAGGAAATCACGAAGTTCAGCTTAGAATCTACATAGATGATTAATGTCTATACAGGTTTTAACGGCAATGGCGATCTCTGCATCATCAGTCACCAGTAAGGTCAACATCATAAAAAGCCCAGCGGGGACTTTTTATGATGTTGACAGCGTAGTCTATACCGCGTCTAATGGTCAGGCTACATTTAAGTTCAGTCGTACCTTCAGCTCGGGCGATAACGGGACGTGGGCGGCATACACATCAGATACTAACAAGGTTTTAGACTCGGCTGGTAATGCTGTTGTTGCTGATGCTAAGCTGGGCGAGTTCACCGTCAATATTCCGTCTTCTGCTGATGCTACAGCGCCTACAGCAACTCTAGTTAGTATTACGCCTACAAGTATTACTACTGCGGGGAATGTTGAAGTTTCTATCGTTGTTTCTTACGCTGACGCTTAGAGATTATTATGTCAGTTGCATCATCTACAATCCGCAAAGAGAATCTTATTGTCAAACATAGTAGTGGTGCAACTGTCATTCCTACTCAAGTAAAAGACTTAGGTAATGGGAATTACCAATACACGATCTCCAGAGATTGGAATCCGACTACGGATAATGGGATCTGGGAAATTTGGACTAATGAAAATTTTCGAGTCTTAGATGATTCTGGCAACCCAGTCGCCACTCAAAAAGTAGGTGAGTTGTCAGTTGCTTTATCTGGTACCAGTAACTTAGTTGTTATTGTGCCTTGGGCAAGTCTCCTCAACCCTTCGGATACGATCATCTCAGGCAATGACCCTACAGACGGGGAATGGAAGCATTGGTTTAAGCGGCTCCGTAATTTTGATACGTGGCAAATGGCTGTCATCCATTATGTCCAGATTGAGAAGGGAAATGCATGGCAGATGAACGAAGCAGTCTGGCGAGCCATGCCAACCCCAGCACATGACATTGCAACCGAAACCAGCCCTGGTAATTTTCAGATCACTTTACAAGGTGGCGCAGTTTTCCGCTATGAAACAAAGCGCGGGCTTTCCCCAGATGGCCTTGAGTTTCCAGCGGATGTCTACATTGGGGCGCAGACTGAGTATAGAGATTCAGCCGGAGATTTGATTGGCGGGACAGCCCGACATCAGCAGATCGTTGCGGGAAGCACTGCACTGGGGATTGGTCGCGACGATGCCCCTGTCGATGCTGTAACGGTTGCGATTATTTTGATTAAGCCGGACAATAGTCAAGTTCGATATCGGTACCCGTTGCAACCTTAGAGGCGATCGCATCATGAACAATCCCATAGTCGGAGCCACGTACAGGCACTGGAAGGGCAACCTATATCAAGTAATGGGTTTTATCCTTATCAAAAATAAATTTCGAAAAGGCATGGCGATCAAAACAGATTTTGGATATGCAATTTGCAGTACGCCATTAGAGCCAGGGGATGAAGCATTTATCTATCAGTCCAAGGATGAAGAAAAGTTTGTCCGCACACGCGAGAGTTTTGCCGAGGTACTTGGGGACAAGGATGAAAGGACAATGTACTATCGATTTGAACGGGTTGAAGAAGAGGCGATCGCATAATGGGCTGGTCTGTAAGCTATGACGAGAATTGGAAGCGCGATATCGGCTATGGCGTCCCGTCAATTTGCGATCACCCTGATTGCAACGAAGAAATTGATCGCGGATTGGGCTATGTCTGCGGTGGCGAACCTTATGGGGGAGACCAAGGCTGTGGACTATTTTTTTGCGGAAAACATTTAAGCTATTACAAGAAAAGTTCTCAGCTTTGCGATCAATGCGGGAATGGGCGATCTCCATTTCCCAAGAAGCCCGATACAGAAGAGTGGATTCACCACAAAACGACCGACCCGAGCTGGGAACAGTGGCGACAAGAGCAGAAGGAGGCGATCGCATCATGAGAATCATCCCTTACGTCCCCCCTACCGTAGCGCCTGCAACTCCAGCAGACCTCACCGACATCAACGCCAAGATAGCGGCGCTGGAAGCAGGTGAAGCCGATGACGCCACCGTTGCAGCACTGGAAGCAGTGCGTGATGCAATTCCCAATATTTCGCCGTTACTAGACAAACTGGCCACCCCTCGCGATTGGGTACCAGGGGAAGACGTAAAGGCAGGCTACCAGCGGTATCACTATATCCACGATACGGGATTGATGGTCGCTCCCTACACCAATTTTACGCGGGTGCAGGTGCTTGTTGAGTCAATCTCAGATCGCAAGACTGGCACTACTTTCGACGGGCCGGAGGCTGCAAATTGGAAGTACCTGAGCCAGAATCGCGTCGGATCTTACCTGGGCGGTGAGGTCGTCGTGAAAGGATATCGCCATCGTGCTCCAGACAAAAAACTGTATGAGGCGGTGGGGAACGGCGGCATACGCTCAACCTTCCTGTCTACCGAGTGGAAAGAAATCACCCCACCGCCAGAAATCAATCCCTGGGCCTTATTGGCCGACCTATTGCCCTATGCCAAAACCGCAGATATTCCGGCTGCGCAAAACTGGAACGATCCGGTATATGACCTGCTACCATCGCCCAACCTATCCAATTCGGACATCTTCGGCGCTTCTACAGGCACTCTTGCTGCTGGCGTTGCAGGCAGTGGCCTAGTATGCCGTGGCGACGTTTACACTGTTGCGGAAACAGCCGGATCTAGCCCGTCGGGAACTTGGCAGGTAAATTTCAACCTCCCAGGGAATTTTCTTTCGTCCATCGATCTTAGTTTGCGGTTTGGCATTGCGACCACCAAGACAGGGACGATCACGATGGCCCTTGATGGCGTGGTCACAACCCTTTCAGGAAATGGCACTAAATGGACTTCTAGCAGCCCAAGCACAGTCCCTAGAACAGATGGGCCTTGGACGTGGTTTGAGACCAAAATTCCTAGAAATGGGGGCGTTGCAGTTGCCGTTAAGGTCAATATGCCGCCAGGGCAGGTCTTGTTGCCCTGTTTTTATGGGTGGGGCGCAATCACATCCCGAATCCCAGCCACTCCAAAGGCGATGAATATTATTGACCCCAGGACTGGGTTAAAGCTCACTTACAGCCTTCCAGCGATCTGCATTGCAACGGGAGCAGGCAACGGCACGACAACACCGTTCACGGCTGCTGGGGATCTAAGACACGTCACCGTTACGTCGCACAACTCGGGTATTACTCACAACGCTGGAATTTTTACGTTAGTCGCAGGAATTTATTTCCTCCTGCTTTCGGAGCGCTGGATCTTTACCTCCTCAGGCACAATCGCTAGATGTGCATGGACGGATGAGGCAGGGAACAACCTGCTTGGGACGTCAGAAGCGCTTTCCCTCCCTGTTACGGCGACCAGCACCGAGGCATACCACGCAGGGGCAGGCGTTCACCAAACCTCTTCCCCCGCTGCTTGGGGAATATTCGTAACAAATTCTGCGATTAATATCAAGCCTCGACTGACTCTTGCTAACGGGAGTGCACAGCGAGAAACTAAGGCTGCGATCGCCACAATTGTAATGTTGCAGAGGTTTTAACCACAAGGAGCTTGATGCTGTCAGGGCGATCGCTCATCCTTCGGCATAATGTGGAGCGGGTTGGGTGTGAGCAGGTTCGGGATGATTCGATTTTCTTTGTGTAGTGCGCGGGTGCGACTGGATGATTGGTATCAACAGGAAAGGTGCAACAAGAATAGTTTTTTTGACCAAGAAGCATGCGATCAAAGTCCCTCGCGTCGATTCCTGGAAAACTTTTTTGACTGGCTTATTGGCTAATTTGCAAGAACGAACGTTTAGCACGACAGGCTGGGAAGAACTTTGTCCCGTCATTTTTGCAGATCCTCTTGGGATTTTTGTAATAATGCCTAAAGCAGATCCTCTCGACAGCCGAACTTTTCGCTGTTTGGATTACGATAATTTTGTCAACAAAATTGACTACGTCGTGCCTGTTGAAAACAAAATTGATAGCTTTGGGTTTCTTGATAATAAAGTTGTTGCCGTTGACTATGGGAGCTGACGAGGTCGCGAGTCAGATTCTGGCATAGAATAGACTCAGCGATCGCCATCGCATTGGTTGCTGCGGGTGCGGCTGGACAAAGTGACCCCCTTTGTCTCCCTGCAAGGTTGAATCAAACCTTGTGTAAATGCAAGTTCGAGTCTTGCCTTTGAATGGCGATCGCGCATTAGTCTGACCCTAAAGCCGAAGGCTAGCAAGCCCATTGTCAGCGTTTCATTTCCTCCAGGAGTATCTAGAATCCGTCTTTAGTGGGCGTTAGCCACTAATGCGCGATCACGTTTATTGTACCAGACGGTTTAGCATAGAATAGACTTAGCGATCGCCCCAAGTGTCCCCCCACCTGTCAGGGCGATCGCTCATTGCTTCTTTGATTTTGCTAAGGCGATCGCGCTTCCGCTTAATATTCTGGCGTTGCTGCGGTGTCAGTCCATCGTCAATCCGATTGTGGCCGCCATGCTGTGCATTCGGTACAAATGTAGCGCCACAGTCCTTGCAGCGGTATCTCTGTGTGCCAGCGCGGTTAGTCCCATTTAGCGTGATGTTTTGGTGTGGGCAGGTCATGGGTGGTATCCTTGATGACAAAGCCCGACGCTCTAGGTGGTACTAAAGGTCGGGCTTTTTGTTGTGGTGTTTAGACTTAGCAATAGCTCGCAGCGGTAACAACCGCTGAATTGTCGACAATAACAGGTAGATAATAATACCCATTACTAACGTCGGGCGTTGCGTATCTTCCCTTGCCGCCGACAATGTGGGTATAATCGGTGGGGTTCCTCCTCAGAGGATCGTCTACCAGCGGCAGCGTCACCGCTACCCCATACCCGTTTTCTGTGTCGTTGCGGTAGACCCACACTGGGTTCATCGCCTTTGCGTCGGGCTGCATTGCCCAAGTAGGCAAGATGGGTTGGCAATCACCAACCCATACCCCTTTCTCTTTTGTTGGCGCACCCAAAGAATCTAAGGATCTGCTATTAGGCCAAAAATCATTGATTCTTGCAACTGTCATTTGTCATTTCCTCTAGGTGGTATGTAATCATAATATCAACTTTTGACGTAGGTGTCAAGGGGGATTGATGATTTCTATTCTTGGGGGTGCCGTAAGCCACCCCGAAAGTTCCGAAATGAACTACCCTATACAGGTTGCTTAGTGTTTTTCTTGCCCCTCAACAACCCTGCAAGGTATCCTAAAAAGGTCTTTCTTACGGTTTTTTTAGATGCCAGTCTTCTACTACGATCCGATCACCGCTTTTCAAGAACTCTCTGCAACAATCCCCGAGGGACAACGATTCGTCCAGACTGGCATTGATTACGAAGGAAAACTCACAAAATATGTCTCAGACATCTACCCTGATTATCCATTCAGCGACGGCGACGCTGATGCGATGTGCCTGGAGCAGGGAGGAATGGCAAACTGTTCTGTACTCACCGATATTATGGGCTATGCTGGCTCAACGCGGAACCCCTACACTGTAGAAAATGGGGTCTATCCCTATGGCCTATCGCCTAATGGTCTGTATCTCGTTGCCTGTAGCCAAGACTATAAAAAGGTTTGGGTTGCGATCGATTCGCAAGTACCTGTTGATGCCAAAGGACGCCCCCTATACGCACGCCCTCGCGAGAAAACACGCGGCTTTTTTGCAATGCTTTACGAGAAGGCTGCGGTAACATTGCACTCGGGCAAATATTCAACATCTACCTATATCATCAACACTTTTCAAGGATGGTTTCCCCGCGTTAACTATTCAGTTGCAGCCTTCGATGACATCCTGAATGTCTTTGAATTGGGCGGATATGGTTTTGGTGGCATCCGAACTGGTGTATTACCAATGCCAATTGGGTTGGTTGCCGATCATGATTTTGCTGTCCTTGATGCCTTAAGAATCACTGATCCAGATGGCACCAATCATGAACTTGTCCTTTTAGCAAATCCTTGGTCTGCGCTTTCCGGCAAAGATTATGTCTCTCCCTATTCTGATGACTCGCCTTTCTGGGACGCCCACCCCGAAGCTTTAGCCTATGTCCAAAAATCGCGCCCTGACACGGGCTGCTTTTGGATTGCTTGGGCAGAACTAAGAAATGGTCAGATCTGCGCGCCCTTTAGCCCCCGGTGGTTTGTGCCGTTACCCTTGGCCACACATCCCCATGAAGAAGTCGTGGACTACACCTTTACCGATGGCACGGTAACGACTGGACGATGGAACGGAGAATGGCCCGAGCCATTTCAGTTGCGACCCGTTGCGATCGCCAACAATGACCTAATGACCATCACCGTAACTGAACCGACTGAGTTCCGATTTACGATGAAGTGGAACGACAAATCTACTGTAGGTCGGCATGGATATGTGGCGATCGCACTGCCAGGAGAAGACTGGGCCTGTACCGATTATGTGCGCGGATGGCATGGGTCAGCCTCTTTAAAGATTTGCACTTTACCGGCGGGAACCTATGAGTTTTATGTTGCTTCGGTGTATCAACCCAGGGATCGAGGCACTGCACAGGTTTTGATTCAGGCGGATAAACCGTTTGAGTTTGCGAGGGGGTTAGGGAATCTTTTCTAAAATTTCTTGCTTTTCGGCGTCGGTCATGGAGTAGAACCCTTCATCTTCAAGGAATTCCGTGATTTCACGCAGTTTTGAGGGGCCTTCGTAATCTCGATCTGGTCCCCCATGGCATCCAGAAAAGTCTCTAGATCTTTCCACTGTCTAGTTTCCGCCTCAATCCCACAGGCTAAATCGATGGCTTGATTAAGGTTCATGGGGTGTTTCCAGTAAGATAGATTTAGGCAGGTTTTAATCCAAAAAGACTTACAGTAAGACCTGAAAATGCCAGTTTACATTTTATCTGATCGCCCCAATAACCGCATCAAAATCGGCTATACCGCCAACGTTGCCAAACGATTGCAAACGCATCGAACCAGCAATCCTGGGCTGGAATTGATTGCTGTGATTGAGGAAGGCGATCGCAATGCTGAAAAAGCTCTTCACCGTCTCATGGGAGGTCATCGCTGTAGCGGAACAACGGAATGGTATCGGGATTCGGCGATCGTTCGGCAGGTGCTGGGTAGGGTTTTGTCCTTTAGGCATTAGCTCATAGAATTTCCTTAACGTGAGTTGCTAGCACTTTTGCAAGAAGAGGAGGGACAGCATTACCAACTTGATCATCTTGTGTGACGTATCGTGCCTTACGAGTAAGGTTTCCGAAAAACTGATAATCATCATCGAAGCTTTGTAAACGAGCGGCTTCTCGTGTTGTCAAACCCCTGGGTTGCCAAGGATGGATAATGTCTGTCCTAAAATTACAGGTAATCGTTCGTGAAGGGACTTTCTCTAAAAGCTTGAAAACATTATTTTTCTTCGTCCTCAACTCAGGTGGCAAGGAACGAATATCCCCACCTTGAGGCATTGCTGAATAACGATCAATAATCGTTTGGCTATGACAAGTTGCTCGATGATTATACAGTAATCCAGGAACTCTGTTCCCGACAATACTTTTTTGATAATCAGTCTTGCATGGCAAACTATACATTACTTCATTCCCTTGTCCCTGCTCTAAAAATGGAAGGCTTGAAAGAGCCTCTTCAACGGTTACAAAAGGGGTATAACTATTCCCGAACAAGTCTAGATTACAATTTTCTGTGGCGGCGTGCGTTTGCAAAGGCATTGATATACGCTTTCCAGCACTTGTCCCAATCATTATGAAACGTGGTCGAGCCTGCGGTACTCCGAACTTAGCTGAGTTAAGAATGTCGTACAAAATTTCATAGCCAATTTTTGCAAACTCATTGCAGATTGCTTCTAGGACTAAGCCTCGCTGCATTGATACAAGACCCGCAACATTTTCGAAAATGAATACCTTCGGTTTTAAGACATCTACGACGCGGACAAACTCCTTGAAAAGTCGATTTTTAGGGTCATCTGGCAATCTTGAGCCAGCTAAGCTGAATCCCTGACAAGGTGGACCTCCGATTACGATATCGACATCCCTGCCTTTTGTAAGTGCTAGCAGCTCCTGCGTATCAATGCTAGCGACATCTCTACAGACTACTGGGACAGTTGGATGGTTGTGGCTGAACGTGGCAACAGCCTGCTTATCAAAGTCAATTGCCAAAACGGTTTCAAAGCCGCCGGCTTTCCGAAAACCTTCTGTGAAACCTCCTGCACCACAAAAAAGGTCTACTGTTGCAATACCTGTCATATCTCTCCAATTTCTTATTCTTTTCCTGCTAAAAGTCGTTCATGGTGCATCCAACATAGTTCCTCAGTCCTTCCGTCACATCTTTGACCAATTTAGGCGGAGGACATTCTGATGTGTTTTTGGGTTGAGGTATCAACAAGCTATCAATTGGACTTAGAACGAATGTCTCTTCCTTGATAGGGTCAAAAATTGGATCTCCCCATGCACTGAAAGGATTGACGGGAATCAGGGAGATCGCCAACAGTATTACTTTTTTCATTATCAAATTTCTCCTAAAACTTCTTGAATTTCGCCACCATATTTCTCAATCTTCTTTCTCAGCTCCACCAGCGCCTCCTTCACCGGCTGACCATGTTTCCGTTCAGCGAAATCGCATTTAATATTTTTCCCGTTAGGTCGCTCGACCAAGCAACACTTCACACCGATTTCTCGAAGCACCAAGACTTCGACGTTGAAATGCTTGGTTTTCGCCCACAACTGAACCCGATTACCATCGCTCTTCAGTAACTCCCACTTCAGCCCAGGAAAGACCGCTTCACACTGCTGCAAGACATCGGCGGACTTGGGCAATGCTCGTTCAACCCGCGTGATTTTGCAGGCAGCACAGCGAAACCGTGGGCGACCATTGGAGGCAACCTTCCCGTGGAGATGCATGGGTTTGAGGCAGTTGGGGCAGTTCAAAAAACTTCTTCCTCACTAACGTCTTACCTCCAACACTTCTCCTCAAGAATACGCTAAAAGTGTTGGAGGTGTCAATGCCTTGTTTGTGCATTTGCCCCAAGGACAGTACAATGTCTGAGGCAATCTCCTGCCCTGCCCATTCATTTGGCGTCGACTCCCTTGAAACTTAGGCTCAGTCTTTTCTCGATCCCAATCCTGATTGCAATAATCCTTTGCCTCTTTTACTCCCTTAGGATCCAAGCATTATTTGATAGCTATAGTCGGCTGATTATTGACAGGAAGCCAAGAGACTCAGATCTTGTAGCGCGATCGCTCAAAATGATCAAAGATGCCGATCATGAAACGCCTATCCCTCAAGCGCTGGCAACCTTGACAACAGATATTCATCGAAACACAGCCTTCCTTCTATTTTTTCTAGGCAGAGAATATCCAGACCGAATCATTCAGCCCGAAAAAGGATTGAGTAGCGATGCAATTAGAATCGCAATTGAGAAATGGAACAAGGCCCCATTGGGAAGCGAATTGTACAAAAAGGGCATTACGTTCATTATTGAGGGAGATACCTATCACCTAATTTCTGCCCGTCAAGCCGTTGGGGGAGAAACCTACGAGTTAGTGTTGCTCTCTAATATTGACCGGACGGTCGCCGACGAGTATACGGATAGCTCCATCGATTTCTCGGTCATGTTTTTCCTCGTCTCTGCGGTTATTTTTCCCGTACTCGTATCTCTCACTGTTTCAGTAAAACGAACTAGAGATTCGGTTACGCAAGATGGGGTTACTCCTATGTGGTACTGGACTAAGGAAGTAACAGAACTTTTGGAAGAAATAAAAATCTATAAAATAAATTCAAACCTTAATAAAATTCAGATTGACCAAAGCACTTCTGGTCAAATGATTGTGCGGTCTCACGGCACTGAAGAGGCTATCCTCTCGAACCCAAATAAAGCTCTAGCGGATATCTCTGGCTATACTCAAGAGGAGCTAGAAGGAACGCCTCTGAATTTAATCGTCACGGAAGAATATCACCATTTTCACCGTGGCGGAGGCGCTTTTGACGCTGCCAAAAATCGATATGTTGGGATGTCATCTTATGCCAAAGGATGTCCATTTCATGGAAATCAAGCTTCTACTATCGTAGGGCGCGATCGCACAGTGGAACTGCTTCATAAAAACGGCACCCTTCGCAAGGTCGTTTTAGGTGTTTTCTATGTTGGCAAAAATGATGCTGGAACGGATGAATGGGTTGGGGTTGTCACAGACGTGACAGATTTGACCAATGCGATCGCGAAGGCCACTGAGGCAAAGAATGAGAATTTACAACTAATCCAAGCTTGGAGCCACGACCTCAAAGGACAAGCGAAAGGTGTCTACGACGAACTGGCTACATTGGCTAGATTGAAGCCAGCGTTCAATACTGATGCCGAGCGAATTTGCTTTGATACAGCACTGGCTCGCGCTGAGTTGACCTTCAATTTGATAACCAACACTCGCGACCTTGGCGACCTTACCTTAAACATTAACCCTGTCTCAAGCAAAGAGATTCTTGCTCGGATCCACCTCATCCATAGCGATAAAAATATAAAATTCAAATGGCCTGAAGACGAATTTTTCGTCAATATCGACATTGACCGATTTATCTCAATGGGCTTCAATAATTTAATTGAGAATGCCTTCAAATATAGCACCGGAACAAACCCAGAGGTTACAGTTGGGGTGAAGGTGGACAAAGGGTTTGCCAAGTTCTTTGTCCAGGATTTCGGTATAGGGATGGATGAGGCCGGTCAAGCAAAAGTCATGGCGGGCAATTTTGGGTCTCGCGTTCGACTAAATCCACATATAGATGGCACCGGACAGGGTATATTCAGTGCTAAGCGAGTCTTCAAAGCCCATGAAGCCGACCTAACATTGAAGAGCCAGCTTGGACAAGGTTCAATTTTTATAGTCAAAGTGGGTCTAAACCGTTGAACAGCATTGTCATAGTGGTCTTAGAGGATGATTTAACGCAGATTCGCACGCTTAAACGCGTCTTGGATGTGGCAAATCTCAAGTATGAAATCGCCGCAGATGGTTCTGAGTTCCTTGAACTAATCTCAATGATTCCTCCGCCTGACATTGCCATCCTGGACATCAACTGTCCAGTCAAAGATGGGTTCGAGGTGTTGGCGTCCATTCGAGCAAATCGAGCTTATGACTATCTTGTCTGTGTGATGTTCTCCATGTCTTCTGAGTCAAAAGACATCGACAAGGCCACTCGGCTTGGAGCAGATGGGTACGAAGTTAAACCCCCTGAAGCAAAGTTCCCTGAAACAATTGCGCGCATTCTCAGAGAGCATGAGCATACCCGCAAACAATTTACAAAGCCAGATACGTTGCCTCCTTTGCTCGTGAAGGCTGAAGCGGTTGTGAAAGACCGTAATTGGATGGGCGATATTGACTCGTTGTTGGATGAAATCTAATGTCAGAAGAACGCATTGCTAAACTTGAAAGCCAAATCGAAGCTCTTAAAAAAGTAATCTCAACCGTTGGAGAGAATGCTCAAAAATCCGTCACAGAAGTCCGTGAAGAACTTGGACGGGTTAATCGTGTTCAACTTGACAGAACGACAAAGATCGAGAACATGTCCCTAGAAAATGGGGAACACATTGTCTCTTTAGAGAAAATGATTGTCGGCGATGGAGACCAAGACCCTGGCATCCGAGCCCATCTGAAGGAAGCACTGGTTGATACCGCTGAACTAAAGCTTGACAAGCGCGATCACAAAACGCGGACTGGTCTACTGACAACCGCGTGGAGTTTTGGTGGTTTATTTGCGCTGGGCTTGATTGTTTCAGCATTCAAAGGCATTATTGATGATAAAGCTCAGAATGCTTTGCGGGTTCAAAATGAGAATAAGCAAGAGTTTGTAAGCATCAAGGATAAGATTGAAAAAAATAGTCAAATTTTCTATGACCGCACAGACAAACTGAACGAACATAAATCGAGAGTCGAAGCTGATTTGCAATGGATAAAATCTAAATTTAAATAAAAAATGGACATTAGACCGCCTAAACCACCTGAAGAATCCTTTACCATTGCCAAAGCTCGTTGGCTTCAGAAATTTAGTCAGCTTGTCGGGGGACTCTCCGGCTTAGTGGTGTTGCTCGACCAAGCTGGTGCCGGCGCACTGCTACCAGCTAAGTTTCAGAAGTATGTAACACCCGGTGTGCTGACGGTGGGGCTATTGGCGCTGTACACAGGCAACCAGAAGCAGGCATCAGCATTGATCGCAGACCGTTCTAGCAAACCCGATATTTTTAGCCCAACAGGGACTCCAGGGCGGAATGAAAAGGATGCATTGTTTCAGGTTTTCATGACAGCCGCTCAATTGAAGCTGGCAGAAAAGGCCACTGCTGGCGAACTTGTCCCAGCCAATACCGCTCAAAAACAAGTGCTATTTGAAGAGAAGATCTTAGGCAAACTCGATCAGTTCAAGCCTGTTATTTTTCCCGCAGATAATGGGGATGGGGGTACAGCGTTACCACCTGTAGAGGTGATCAGCCATTATCCTCCTAACCCCGCTAGTCCATCGCCCAAGCCTGGGCTGGATGGGTTCATTGTTCCCTTACAGGAGTATTTAGCCTGATGACCCCCGAAGAAATCAAATATTACCGAACAAAAGCAGTAGGGTTGCTTGATCATAAATATGAAGACTTTTTATGGTCGTCACCGAATGAATTTGGGTCACAAGATAGTACCGTTGACGCAAATGTGAGGAAATTGCGAGGACTATCCACAGGGAAGCTCTATGGCTTTATTTCGCCGTATGTAGCTCCTGCTGAGTCAGGAATTTTTACTGAGCAAGTCGCAGAAGCCAAAGGATTTTTATCTCAGCCAGACGGGAATACCTGCCAAAGTGTTTGTATTGTCAATGCTTTTGGGGGAAGTTCAGGAGACATCAGTCGGGTAAGATCGCGGCTTGTCGCTATGCCTGGGGGAGCAGGAAGCCCGTACAATATGGGCGTAATTCTTGCCGAGAAATTTGGCGATCGCTATATTTTTGACGATAATGCATGTCTAAGTGAAATTAGGGAATGGCTAAAGGCTGAAGAGCTATTAATAACTCACGGCTGGTTTACTGGATCAGGCCATGTAATTATCCTTGATGGCATCACGATTGACGCTAAAACTTTAGGGTATAAAATTAGCGTCAAAGATCCATGGTCAGAGTTTGATTTTGGCGCGTGGGCCTACAACAATACGGCTGTAGATAAGTTTGATGGTGACTATAGCTCACACGGCCTTTATGCCGCCATCGTTGCTAGTACTGGAGTTTCTGACGCAATCAGCATCTACCAACGTCGCGAACTGGATTCGATGCGCAAAGGGGCTTGGGTTCACCGGATCTTGCCCTCAAAAAAAGCCTAACCCCTACCGAACCCACCCCAGCGGTAGGGGCTGACGCAAAGGCAATTCTCACGGAGTTTTGCAAAATTGCAGAAGGATTGGAGCTGGTTGCCTACGAAGATCCGGTCAATGAGGACGGGTTGCCCGTGACTGTAGGTTTTGGCAGTACTAAAGACTTGGATGGATACCCTTGGCGGCTGGGAACCAAAATATCGGAACAGACCGCCCTACAGTGCCTCAAGCGCGACGTTTCCGAAGCGTTTCAGGGGCTTGACCGTATTCCCCATTGGGACGAACTAAACGCCCATCAGCAAGCCGCGATCGCAGACCTCAATTTTAACGAGGGGTACCAGTACGGAGATGGGGATCATGATTCGCTTGACTTGGCGCTTAAGCTGGGTTCTTACGCACGTCTGGGGGTGATTTTGCAACTATACGACAATACCGACGACTTAGGTTTGTCGCGGCGTCGGTATGCTGAATGGTTAATGTTTGCCCATGGAATGGGGCCTAGGGTGGCATACGATACAGCATGGGCGAAGAAAAGTGTAGGTGAAGTTATGGAGGCGATCGCATGATGAAACAAAACGAAAAAGCAATAGCTGAATGGGCGGTCAATACTTGCTTGCTGATGGGTTCGTCAGTATCAACAGCCTACGCTGTGGCTGGAACGTTTGTTGATGGGATTAACTGCCGATCTATCACGGACGAGGAATCGGACAGCGTTAGGGCATTGATCCGCTCTAAAGCTATTGATGGAGACCCAAGGTTTTGAACAATCCACCAGACCAACCCCCACCAACCCCCACAAAATGCCCCATCCTTTTCGACTGCGAAACGTTGAGCGGGGATGCTGCCGAGTGCCCCAATCTGGCAGAGTGCAACAAGGTGCCCAGAAGTATTTGTTGGAGGTCGCGTCAGCATTGAAATCCTGTTTCTACACCGTTGTCCGATATACCCCAGACCCAATTGCCGAAGAATTCGTGAACATCGCTGTAATTGTCTTCACCGATGATCATGCCCAATGCGAAGTGAAAGACCTGGAAGATGCTCTAACCTTTGGCAGCTATGCGGATCAAGACTGCTTGGAAGACTTCTGCTCCCGACTCAAAAGTGGCTGCGAAACCAACGATTTGTCTCTGATCGAACCGCCACTTTTTGGCAGCCGCCTCCAAGCTATTCGTCATACAGCCCAAGCCTGGAGAAACTCGATCCAGCTCAGAGATCCTTGCGCCTCGTTATGCAGCATTCATGATACCCTCACAGATGTTGCAAAGATCTTTTTGCATGGACAAACCTGACCCCTTAGCTGACCAAATCAAGAAAATCGGCGATCGCACCGATGAGGTTCTGGCATCGGCACAGTCCAGTGTCAAAAAAATCCTTGCCCGACTCGCCTCAATCATCGGGGGGCTTGCCATCGCCATTACCGTCGGCTACCAAGCTTTCAAAGGGTTCCAAGACAAAACAGCGCCCATCCTAGAAAAAAGCGGCGTGGAAACCGTTGAGGAGAAACCAGGATCTAAGGTGTTCCGTGTAAAGGGTCGTTGACACCTCCCCTTGTTCATGCGCTATCAGACTTCCGGTATGTCACGACCTTTTCGACCCCAATAGCATCTAGGATTTTTAGCCCAGGTTCTCTCCTGCCTCGAAGGACATCATTAATATATGCGGCTGATACGCCATGGTGCTGGGCAAACCCAACCTGGAACCCTTGATAGCGCTCATCAATTATTGATTGAATGTAAGCAATTAATTCATCTCTATTCATCGAGGAAATACCACCAATAAGCTGATTGGTGGTATAATAGCACGTATGAAGACATTGAAAATCCATTATTACTTTTTGAGGAAAAATCATGCTTTCTTTTAAGGAGAGAAAACAAATTAGGGCAGAGCATTATTTTCGTTTTGAATTTGGTTGGAAACAAAGAAGCTGTTCAGCTTGTAATGGCTCTGGTTATTACGATTCTTCGGCACATCCACTCTGTGGGGCATGTGAAGGAACGGGAAAAGAAAAATACAAGCCAGAACACCATCGCGGCTATCCCCTTGCTCAACGAAGCAGCTAGGGGTAGTTCATCCAACGCAAGGCTAACGCAGAGGGTCGATAACGCAAATCTTTGTCCCAATCGCCGCCGTCGTCGCCGTAGACCCATCGCAGAACCGCCAGCCTGGGGCGGCATTGAAAACTCCAATGGTTTTGCTGCGCCCAAGCGCTTCCGAATACCCCTTCATCCGAACCACAGAGGCTGGAGCAGTTAAAGTTCCGTCTTTCTTGAGGATGGTGTACTGGTTCGTCAAAACCCGCACCGGATCCCCAACATTTCCCTCAACCAAAACATCTCCCTCAATCACCCCCAATACCTGAGTCCCGTCGGCAACTGGAGCCGTCCGAACGGTAGACTTAAGAGTAGCGCACGCAGTCCGCCCCCAACGATTTTTAAGGCATACCTTAACTTCGCTTTGGGGGTTACTTGTTTGAACCTCTATCAATGCCTCCCCGATAACAGAAAATTGCGTGAATCGTCCCCCTTTTGCCCGATTCCCAAAAATATCAAACTTAAACAATGAAGACGGTAAGATCGATATAGACCTTACTCCACCCCATACAAACTCCGCCGCAACCACTCCCCCCTTGCTTGTCTGAATCTGCTCCCCAACTGCCATTGATTGCCCTGCTTTTTTGTTAGAAAACACAGCATTTTTTATCTGTATGTATGGATTCGCTAAAACGCATTGTTGATACAATAAAACGACTAAGCTCCCGAGCAAAATTTGTTTCATATATGAATTGGCTAGAAAGGTTGATTCCTCTATTAAAGCGCACAAGACATGCGATCGACAAGGGTTTGACGGTCGGAGGGTTGCTTTTAGCCTTTTTTGGCGCATGCAATTTTATTATTGTTAATAAACTATATTCGGTGGAGAGACTTCAGCAAATTTTCCTTTTTTCTGGGAATCGACATGAAATGCAGAGAATCCTTGAAAAATTGGCAATTAGCAATAAAGCTGACCGCGCTTTTTTTATGTATTACGAACAGACTAAAAATGGTCATTTTCTGTCTGTTTTCAATGAATATTACCAATGGCAGACTCAAGGCCAGCCTTTAATTCTTGCAGGAAGTTACAATGTCGTGCCTGGAGCTGATACGGCACGACGCAAGGAGCTGACGGCATTCCGTTGTAATGAAGTCCTGACGGATAGACTTCCGCCAGATGATGAATTGGCGATCGCTCTCAAAACCTCAAACGTTAGCGCGCAGGTTTCCTGTCCAGTCATTGATGTCTTTGTTGATGGACAGAAAAGGCTTGGTGTTTTAAGCTTGGAATTTCAGGCGAAAACGTATGACAGGACTAATGTTGAGGCAAGTTTATGGGAGAGCGCCGCACATGTTATTAAAAGCTTTGATCAGTAGTGTCATGGGACTGACTCTAATTGCCCAACAAGCCAGCGCATCTCATGTCCGCAAAATTGACTTGTTTTCTCCGCGCCAGGGGCAAAGAACAATCGTAGAAGGGGATGCAGTTTTTACCCCCGTCGGGTCAAGGATTGTTTTAGACCAACAGCAAGGGATTATTTTTACAAAAGAGGCTGGGTCTTTGCTTCTTTCCATCTGTAGGCATGAGAATGGTGGGAGCCAGACCGTATTTGTGGTTAGAGTGCCAAAGGGCTTATATCAAATCTCCATCAGAAAACTGACTCATCCAAAGTCAATCTTTAAAGTTGTTGGAGCAAATCAACGTGCTAGTGAAGTTTCTCTTAGCGTTATCGGCACAATTTTCACCGTTCGCGCCATGGGCGAAGGGCTAAAAGTTGGTGTTGATGACGGCAAAGTCTTGGGGCTCTCTGGTGGGGTAGATGCCATTGCTTCCGTCGGCAATGGCATGGACTTACAGCCTGGAAAACCGCCTCGTGTCTATCAAATTGACTATGCCTTGGGTGTCAAAAATCTTAAAGTCAGGCAAGAGCTGGGGAGCAATGTGGTAACAGGGGAGCTTTCCCCAGGAAACTTTGTCCAGGATGCTGCAATGGACGGCGACCGCTTCACACTAAAAACCGACGAGTCTTTCATTGAGGTCTCAAACGCCAATGGGACTGGTCGGATTATTTGGCTCCCCGTGGGGGTTAGACCGTTTTTTGGAAGTTGATTGACATGGTCGCGGGGTTCAGAATTGCACTGAATGATATTCGGCTTATGAGACCGCTGAGCCGCTATTGCTCCATCCCCGCAATGCAATGAGATCGCACTTGGCTCCTTCCCCAATAACCACTGGGCTGCAACTTATTCACTCGTTTTCGCTGATCAGGCGGAAGAAGTGAGGTTTGTAATGCTTCGCTTTTGCGGGGGCTGGTCAAGCCTCCATCGCCATACTAAGCATCAACCGTTCGGAACAGTGCATCCACCTCCCGTAACGGCAAGTGCGATCACATCGCGATGATAACACGTCAACCAGGGGGTTAGTTGATTGCAATATTCAGGCACAAAAAACCCCCCTGGATAAGTCTCCAGGGGGGTTGTGTTGAGCTATTGAGTCTACGCCAATTCAGGCGCAACCGCTTCAAGAGCCGCAGCTACAACCTCAGGGGCTTGCACCACATCATCTGCAACGGGCGGTGCTGCTTCAACGATGGCTGGGGTCTCGATTTCGGGATTGGTGATGACCTCGGTGATAACCGCATCGCTTACTGGGCTGTTATTGATGCCAGCGATCGCCGCAATGATTTCGTCGGCGTTCACAGCATTTGCCTGGAGTTCAGCAATGGTCGCTTGGAGGGCGGCGGCATCGGTTACTCCGGCTGCGATCTGTTCGCTAAGAGCTGCAATGGTCGCGCTGTCTTGTTCTTTAGAAGACTGGAGCTGAGCGATCAGCTCCTCGCGCTTTTGACCTTCGGCGGTCTCTAGGGCGATCGCGTCTTGAATTAGTTGTGGAAGTGCCATGACAGTTTTTTGTCCTTTCCTGATAAGTTTTTCGATGGTGTTGAGCTTTTCAACAACCCAGTTGAAGAAGTCAAACATGATCCTTTTTTGGAGTCCTTGCTAAGGATATCAAAGATTTTGCGACTCATCCTCAATTTTTTCCCCAGTCAGATCCTCGTACTTCTGCTTAGACACAACAACAGCACGGATTTTTCCGTACCAAGTGAATCCAATCGCTTCGTCAGGGCGCTCGTCAAGCCACCTGAACAACTGACCTATCAAATTCTTTATATGCGACCCCTGAATCTTTTTCATCAAAAATGTTGCACAACTTCCACAGCAATGCTAACATGTTTTACATGGGCTGAATGACCTAGCGTTACCTTTTTAACGTATCCCGCTTAGTCAACCAACTTGCCCAAAGCATCCTGCGCATAGCTCAGTTGGTAGAGCATCCGTCACAACATCTTTGTTTGATTTCTTGCCCCTTTGGGGCTAAAAAATGAAGGTTATCACAAACAGATTGTCGTTGGTTCGAGTCCAACTGCGCGGGACACAATAATAAAAATGCTTTGGGCTGAAGGTTGAGGGTTATCTATGGTTGTTTACCCCTTATCCAACTACTTGCCTAAGGCATTTTTTATGACGTACTCTTTCTATACTCAAAAAGCCTCTGTAACGCCTCAATCTGAACCTATCCCAGGTCGTGAATCAGAAATGATTCAAGGGAAGTCTGGTGGATACATGTTTGACGGCGGTATCTGGACAATGGTTCGCCGTTGTTTACTTTTAGGCACTGCAACCGACCAGTTCTATTCTGGCAAAGCCGAACTAACAGGTCAGTTTGTCGATGTGCTTAGACAAGCAATCGCCGAAGACCCCAAGCGCGTTGCCGACGAAATTCTGTACGCCAGCGATGGTCATGCTATCAATAACCACGCGCCTATTTTTGCATTGGTGCTATTGAGCATGGGCGATCGCCCTGAGGCGAAAAAAGCTTTTCGAGATATCTTTCAGCAAGTTGTTAGAACTGGCTCACATTTTCATGAGTGGGTTAGCTATACCAAGCAAGTTCGTGGCATTGGTCGCAACGTTCGGGAGGTGGCTCAAGGGTGGCTACTTCGTGATGATGTGAAATGGTTAGCCTATCAAATGCTGAAATATCAACAGCGCATGGGCTTTAGCTTCAAAGATGAGTTGAGGTTGTTTAAGCCTGCATCAGTGGACACTCTGCATAGTCATCTTTATCGATGGGCCGTAGGAAAGCCTATTGAGTTTGATGTTTTTGAAATTACAGAGTCCGGGGAGCCAGCTATCGCTCAAGATGGCTTGGATTTAGTCAGATGGTATGAATGGCTAAAGCAGAATCAATCCCAAGGCGAAAGAGCTGTAAGAGAAGGGGGTTTAACTCATGAAATGGTTGCACCTATTTGCAATATGACCATTGATGTATGGCAAGCGCTCTTTGAGCAAATGCCTATTGGAGCTTTGCTGCGAAACCTAGGTTCATTGACTGAAATTGCAGTGATCCGATTTGATAAAGTTCATAACTTAAATCATATTGAATCCGTCTTGACCAGTCCCGATCGCCTTAAAAAAGGCCGGATTCATCCGATTGATGTATTAAAAGCACTCAAAACTTATGAGTCTGGCGGAAGCCTTGGCAAAAGTTCTAAGACATGGCAAAAAGTTGATCGCGTCGTAGACATTCTTGAAAATGCTCTATCGCTATCCTTCGAGACATTAGAACCTACAGGGAAGGTGTTTTTGCATGCTGTTGATATCTCTGGATCAATGTCTTGGCAGGCTAATTCAGCGATTGGATTAACAGCTTCCGAAATTGCTGCAACCATGGCGCTATCTACTGCAAAGGCAGAGCAAAACTATATCATTCGTGGGTTCTCTACTGAGTTCAAAGATCTAGGTATTAGTGCATCTGATAGTTTCTTGTCGGCTTGTCAAAAGGCTTCAAATCAAACATTCGGAGGAACTGATGCGACGGTTGCTTATCAATGGGTGATCGCCAATAAAGTTCATGTCGATGTTTTTTGCTTTTGGACAGATTCCGAATCCTGGGCAGGCTCAAAGCATCCCTCTCAGTCCTTGGCTGAGTATAGGAAAGCGGTCAACCCTAAAGCTAAAGCTGTCTACACGACAATAGCGTCCAATCAAATTACTTTGGTTGACCCAAAAGACCCTTTGTCGTTTGATTTTGGTGGATTCGACCCAAGCATTCCTAAGGCAATTCAAGAGATTGCATTGTTTTAGGAAATAGCCGAAAACCCCTCAGCATATTTTGTGCTGGGGGGTTTTCGGCTATTCTATTTACCATGCCCCAAACCCTTAGTGACACACTGACCCTCGCCGCCCTGATGGATGCCCCCCAGTCTGGGCACCCAGAGTTCACCTACGACGCTAGACTTCAGAGATATCGCTATAAGGACTCCGGCAAATTCGTCCCCAAAGCTGCCTTCGAGAAATTGACCAATGACCATATCCTTCGCAAAAAGGCAGAACTCAGAAAGATTGGCGATCGCTTTACCGAGAAGGGCAGCTTTATAGCCTTCCAAAAGGATGGATGGAAAACCATCAAAACCACCTTCGCCCAGCAATACATCCTTGGTCGGGGGGGTGTGGGCAAGATGGCGGACTCAGACTATGCCACTCTCAAAAAAGAACTCCGCTATCAGTCAAAAATGTGGCGTGGGTTCGCTGTCGATATCAAAGCAGGCAACGTCAGTCCAGCGCAGATGCAGATGCGGTTGGGTATGTATGGAGAGGCAAGCAAGGTAGCGTTTTTTGATGGACAGTTAGCGGCGGCAATCGCGGCTGGCATGACTGAAGAACTGAACGTCATGAACCCTGGCCTAGAAAACTGCGAGGGATGCATTGAGCGCACCAATCGCGGCTGGCAGCCCATCGGCACTTTGGGGCGCATCACCAAGGGAACGCCCTGCATGGTGCATTGTGGTTGTGGGCGGAAGACTCGCAAGCGCAAGAAGCGAGTGGACGCTATCCCCACAAACTTGATCAAAAAGGTCATCACCAACAAACAAGGCGAGGAGCAGACCGTCTATGTATCGCCAGATGAGAACAAGACTAACAAGCTGGTGAAGCAGCATCTTACAAAAACGCTTCAGACTGATGAGTTACCAAGCCGAGGCGAGATCTTACAAGTTGGCGGTGCTGCTATTCAAGATTTTTTCAAAAATCCCGTCCAAGCCGTCAAAGATGGGTTTAAGCGCGAACAGGCCGCCAGAGATGCTTACAAGCTAGCGTTTGGAAAGGATGCTCCCACAAAGATGCAGGTTACGGGCAAAGCCATGAAGTTGGCTGGCAAGAAGCTTAAATCCGTCTTGTTGACCGAAGACATGCTCGTCAATACGGCTGGGTTTGTTGGCAGTGTCGCGGGAGGTGCCACTGCGGGGCCTGCCGGAATGTTGGCGGGCGATTTAGGCGGAGCATTAGCCGTTCGCAAAATTGTTGAGCTTAATAAAGCCGCAAAAACTGCCCAAGCAAAATTAGACCACGATGCAAAATTTTCTACTGCAAGTGCCCTCTCAAAGCTTAAAATAAAAGGCAATGCAACTCTATCTGAGATGAAAACATCCCAGATGCAGAAAGCCATTGAAAAAGAGCTTGTGGGAGATACGGCAGGCTGGGCTATTGGCAATGCCTCCGCCGCAGCTTTGCAACCTTTTATCGGGGTTCCATTAAAGGGAGCCGCTGTCGCTATTGCAACCGTTCCCACAATTGTCGTCCCCATTGCCACTAAGGCGCATGAGTTGAGGCGTGCTGGCGCAACTCCAGAAGAAGCGACGAAGGCGGCATTGAAGGAATTTGCCGAGGCAGGTGACAACCGAGAAGCAAAAATGCGGTCAGATTTTAAAAAAATGATGAAGGAACTGAAAAAAGGTGCAAACTAACATCGATGTACAGGCGGCGATCGCCAAAACCGAAAAATACTGTCTTGACCAACTCAAAATATCCTTCCCCATGCTCAATGTCCACAGTCTGTTCGATCTTGACCAGGACGAAGACGGAGATCTGATCGGACTGATTGCGGAAAAGTCAGGCTTGGTGTATCAATTTGTCATAACCAAATCAAACCCTAATCCATTGCTTCAAAGAGTTGTCAAAGATGCCGAGCCAGACCCAAAATAAATACCAGCAAGATTTTCTGCATTTCACCGCACTCGTACTGGACATCCCCGAGTGTGAACGCAGTAACGCTTGGGCGATCGCTCATAAACAAGACTTCCCCGCTGCCATCACATTCTGCCAACGACTAGTCCTCACCCCATGTTAGATAATCTTTTTGGAACCTTCGCTGACTCATTCTTTTCCGACATTGGCGCGTCCCCGATCCAAGTCCGGTATAGTGGCACCGTCATCACTCCAACACCCATTGTTTCTCACGAAGGCGTGCAGGCGGCTGCCGAGGCATCTCGGATGATGCAAAACGAAAATTTCTCGACCTATACTGTCTCTATTCCGCTTTCAGTCCTTGAAACCAATCTGGGAGAGCAGGCAACTAAGGCCACATCGCCAAATCAACCGTGGGAACTCTCCTCAGACGGCGAGACTTGGGCGCAGTATAGAACCCTCGGCGACCCAGAATTTGAGGTCTTTCGCGTCAAACTGATGCTGGTCGCGGCTCGTTAGTCTAAGCCGTTTTGAGTGAATATATACTTCCCTCCTTGAGGTAGTAAATCTCCTCGTTCATATTAAATAACTGCATATCCATTTCTATTGACAGATCGTTGATTTTCATGATTTGCCCTGGACTCTTATAGGTAAAAAGATTCAGAACGCCGTCTTCTGTAATAGTTGAGCAAACGCCTTTTTGAAGTGTGGCTACATTCAATGATGGAAGATCTGATCGCCTTTCCCAATAGATATAATCGCGGTAGTCTGAATCGAAAGAAAACTCGGATTTGATATAGTCTCCGGCTTTGTTTACCGTAATGCATGAGAAAAAGCGATCGCCTAGATATGCGCTAACTGGCGTCAATCCATCCAGTTCCTTCACTCTCACATTTGCACAAGATGAATTAGCGAAAGGCAGCAATAGATAGGTTGCTCCCATCATGTCGGCAATGCCACATTCGCTAAACCATCGGGTTGCATTTGGCATGGTTGCCCAAGTAGAAGCAGTGGACAATATAGGTTTATTGAAAATCATTAAAGAAAGCTCAGATAAACCTTGCTCCGAAACAATGAACAGTCTGTTTTTGTATGCAATCGCATGAGTGAAATCAGAAGTAATAGAAACTGGAATCTGCTCTAGGCTTGTTCCGTTCACCCATGTAAATAAACCTTCACTAACAATTAACCATCCGTTATTGGTTGAAATAGCCTCGGTTTCTTTCCCTAGGGCATTTAAAATGACTTTCCCTGTATTAACCTGGATTATTTTATAGGACTGTGTTAGAGCCAATCCACAGTAAAACGATTTAATAATGGGGTCTTTGATTCCATCATAAATAAGCTTATGGGTTAGTTTCTGACTGCTTTTGATTGTCTTTTGAATTTTAGGCACAGAAACAACACCTTGGAACGAAAAGGGGGGAAGCGACCTCAGTCCGTCCTGAAATGTTTCCTTATACCAAATCCTTAACGGCTCTGGAATTGTCCTAAAATCTCTCACCGCATTATTGAGCTTAATCCCCGACGAAAACACGCTCGCGTTAGCTTTCATTCGGTCAATCATTGCACCTCTCGCAAAGCCCTGTAATGTCCCTTTGTAGGGGTGAATCCCCGTGAATAGCTGGAAGGTCACTACACCCCATGAGAACCAATCTGTCAGCTCATTAAAGGTTTTTGAGTGCCAATCTCTGATTGATGGCATGATTACTTTTGCAGGCCATTTGGCGATCGCCCATGAATCCACATCAATCGCTTTCGGCGATAAATCCGGCGCAACAATCCAGTTCAATTCGTTGGCATCGACCAATACGGCATTATTTGCATGAGCAAAGGCATAGATTTCCTGCATTGCCTGAGCTATTTTGAGCGTTTGGGCAGCATTAATCCCATTTTGATTTCTAAAATCATTAGAGAAAAATGGAGTCAATGGAGTGCCTTTGGCATAGTCCATGTAAAAACCGATTGGAGATCGCTCTGTGATGATGCCTTTAGGAGCCAAAATCCCAGGATGTGATAATGCGCTCAATGCTCGAACCTTAGATGGCATATCATCGGCAACCATCTTTGATGGGTCGGTATAAATTTTTAGGATTGTATTAGCAACCTTAAAGACCGAACCCTCTCCGCCCGTTGCAACGTGGTCATTGGGCCTGACGGTAATAAGTCCGCGCCCTTCAAGCGTCAACTGTGTCGGCTTCGTTATCTGCATCTGGGGTTATCCTAAGTGCTGCACAAGAGATATCGTCCATTGGGGTCATCGTTTTAAGCGCTTTCATCATGCGCCGCTTTACAAATTCACCTGAGGTTGTTTTGTAATTCATGAATTCAAAGACGGCATCTTTCCAGTCAACATCTTTGATCTGTGTAATACCATCGGAAAAAATCGCTAGAAATGTTTCTTTTCTCCCATAACTGCTTGAACACCAAGGTCTATATTGAGCGGGGAACCCTGCAATTCCGTATCCTGCTTCCACTTCTTTCTCTCGATTTATTTCCCACGACTTGCTATTTGAATCGTAGAACCATTCTTCTTTGTGACAAGAGAAGGAATTAATCCTTCCTTCACATATTTGATTAAGAAAATCTTGATCACTGTACGCAAGATAATAAGGTGCCCCTTTTTTCCACTCGTATCGAATGGCACAAATATCTTCGGATTCATTTTTGTAGGCAATAACTCCATCACCATATAATGATGAACTTAAGAAGCCTTCATCAAAGTTAAGTATTCCTAGCGTTGCGTAAAAATCTTCTGTTTTTAAACCTAAATATAAAACACAATCTATTCCAAATATATTTTTGAGAATATTCTTTTTTACTCCTACATTAAGGGATTTTGCTTGCAATGCCGTACATGCAATAATCCGTGCTCCTATATCCGTCTTTCCTCCTGTAGAACATCCATCCGAAATAATGGCGATCGCTCCATCGCTATCAACCTGAGTGACAGCGTAATCTTGACAAGGCTTTCCTTCGTTTGAATGTTGCTTGCCAATGCAAAAATATGAATCTGCAAAAATCATGATTTGAGGGCGATCTTTGCCGCCCTGATAAATTACTTATTGTTCCGGGGGAGCCTCTTTTTTTAGATGGACAATGCGATCGCTTGGCTAGGGCCACCCGTACCCAAAGATTGCGATTGAGATGAGATAGACTGGCTTACAAAATCAGCAAGTTTGGCAAGCTTAGCAGGCGTTGCGTCACCCACATCCAGATACTGAGTCAATCCAGCTTCTTGTCGAAAATCAGCTAAGTATTGACTACAGCTAGCCGTATTCAATCCAATCAGGATACTGATCAGGCTTTCAATAGATTCGTCGGTCATGGCCTTTTCAGAGAGCTGTTTGATCTGACCTTTCCCTATTACTGATTGATTGTCCATCCCATCAGTAAGAATAAATACGATGCCATTAGCTAGATAGTCATCATCCATCAATTGTTTGCCGTAGGAGACAACCGATCCAACTGCTGAATAAGTTGCGTCAAATAGAGGCGTCATTCCCGATGGATGAAGCTGAGGATAAGCACTCGTATCAATCTCAGCTAATGGCTTAAATCCGTGGATCTCTTCAATGCCTCCAGACAACGAAGAAGAGAATAACATGACTCGCAATAGGAGATTACTTGCTCTAGGAGATTTCTGGCAGGAATCAACGATCGCAATTAAGCCATTGCGAATATCGTCTTCCATGCCATAAACAGAACCCGTTACGTCAATGGCGATCGTAACAAGGGTGTATTCAGTCGCACCTAAGGAGTCAATACGAGTACCGGAAAATGTAAAGCTAGCTAGTCCGGCGATCGTAGATTGTTGCATGTCGCCGTCATTCATTAAACGTGGCATAATTTTTCCCTTAAGCTAAAAAGTCAGTAGATGTGGTCAAGGTCATTCCTTTTTGCTCCATTTCCTTAAAAAATGCTTTAGCAATTTCAGGGAAGTCAGGCCCATTAGGAATCGCAGGAACCGGCACCGTACAGTCCTGGAGAATATGGAACTTTTTGATATGCTCTTGCCCAATATTTTCGGCAATCTGCTTGACGGTTGCCAAGACACAATGGCTTTCAGCTAGCCCAGCGACAGCAACAATGTCAGCTTTGCTAAGAACTTTCAGGAAAGCTGTATTTAGCGAGGTAGAAGGATCCGAAGGGTCTGGGACTTCAGCCTGCAACGCGCCGTAGTGTTCTGTCCAAGGGTTAGACCCTTTGGTCACGTAATCCACCATTGCAAACTCCTTGGCAGACCATTCCTGCAACGCTTCGTTCACTGCGGGGTGAACGTTGTGCCCCCAGGTGCCAATCAGGCAATGCGCAGGCCAGACGCAGATTTGATAAGACGAGTCTTTCTCAAGTGTCTCTGCATAGGCTAGTGTTCTTTGCCGAAAAGCTGGATTCCTAGGTGTCCAGATTCCTGTTTTAATGTCGTCAGCAGAAATCAACGTCATTGGAGCAGGCTGATCACCTTTAGTGTTCATCCACCAAGCAGGATGAGCAATGTCAATCATCCTGTGGCTATCTAGAGTTACATGAATGTCCTCTAGCTTCCGCCCTTTAGCATTAATAAATGCTGCAACGGACTCCATTGCGGCATTCCCCCCAGGTACTGGCAATGCAGATGTTGGGTTATCACAAAAGTCGTTTTGTGGATCAATTAATAAAAGATGAATGTTCATTGTTTCCCTCAGTAAGCGGTCAAACTTGATCAGTCGGTTTGGCGACTGATCAACGGATCTTAAAAAATCCTTTGCCCAAGTTTTTAGCATTGCTGGGCATCGGATCATTTCTGTTGGCTGATGATAAAACCTATCGTGGATTCCCATGCCAATTATCGTATACGCAGTTTTTCGTTTTGTCAATCAATTGCGTATACGAGCAGAAAGCAAGAATGTTTTTTTGGGTCGATGGCGGGAATCTTGACCTGCTCCTAGAAAACCCGTAGAATCGCGTCATGCCCTTTCCCCGACGCCATCTAACAACTAGGCACGGTACCAACACGACGCTCTTTACCTTCACAGCGTTGAATTTGTTGTATCTATCCGAAGATGTGCCACAGTCATCAGTGGCAAGCCCTACGTCGTTATTGCGGGTGGTCAATGTCAGCAAAGAGATTCCCTCCGGGACGTCCTTGGAATTTTCAGACGAAAACTCAAATGGGTGCGCTGTGGTACGGTTCACCACAAATGGCATTACTCCCGTCGGAAGTCGAAGCATTCAGATCCAGCCTTACGTCGGGCCAAAGGTTCCATGTGGACTGATCGCAGAAAATGGCCCTATAGATCTAACCGGACGTGTCTATCGAGCTCAGGTCAAGAAAAAACTCGAAGATGAAACGTCTTTATTGACATTGACCTGTACCGTTCAGCCATTGGCAGGGACTGTCTCGATTGCTTGTGATACCACGGCATTGCCCTTCAGCGAAGCAAATTGTACCTTCTTGGAGTTGCCACGAACCAACGCAGAACTTCAAGCCATTGACGCTGTAGATAAGAAGACCGGACGTTTACTGTTGCCAAGATATACCGAAATTATTCAAAAATCCTATTTTTGGGATTTGGAATACATGTTTAATGGGGCTGGACCAAATCCTAGCTACACTGGTCGCTTCTGGATTCAGCGCGAGGCTACTGTCTAATGTCTGACATAATGCATAGAGAGTCTAATGAGCACCAGATTCTTCAGCGCGAGGCTATTGGGCCTCCCATTATTGTTTATTCGGGCGCAGCGGGAAGTGCCAATCAGATCGCTATCACCCCATCTATCCCTGGACTGAGTGCCACCTCTGTTTATGATGCGATTTTAGAATTGAATGATGAAAGTGATTATTCTTTTCCCTTCTCCTTTGGTGATGCATCTCCATCAACAATATTGATGGTCAAGGCAAATCAATTAGTGCGGACAGTCACTATTACAATTTTGGTTCCATTCAATGGAACCAATTCACAGTTGTCAGTGGGCGATGCAGGGGATGATGAACGGCTATTCCCGACGGGGTCAGTAGACCCAGCCGACGCTAATACTGAATGGGAATATAACCCCTCTCATCGGTATGGTGCGTCTACTGCAATCTTGTTGTTTATTGTCCCAAATGGGGCTACACAAGGATCTGGGGTTGTTCATATTAAAAGAGGTTGATTGTGGCAAATAAATGGGTTGATGCTATTGGAACAACGCTAAGCTCCTACATCATTGGGCTTGGCACTGCGGGGCTCCGACTTAAGAATGTGGCGGGGGGATTGGTTGCTCGAAATAAGGCAGATACGGCGGATATGCCCATCACTGCATCTACTCTGAATGCTAGTGGAGAGTTTTTTCGACTAAATAGCGATGCTGCCGGGACTGGGAGCGATCGCATCTACGACGTTGTTCGCCCTAGTACTCAAGCAGCAAACTTACAGCTTCTCCTTCCCGACAAAGGCACCGATAATTTTGTCCTTCGGCAAAAAGCAGGGACGCCGGCTGGGGTGTTGGAGTTAGAGCTTGCGCCTGCAATCTCAGGCTCATACATCCCCGACACAACTACATTGGATTTTGGATCCACTAGCCCGGTGGCGATGTTTACGCTCCCAGCAAATGCCAAAGTCCTTGCCATTGACGTAACCATTGACACGCCCTTTGATGGCACGCCATCTGCCTCGGTGGGCATTACAGGCAACTTATCTAAATATTTGGCATCCAATAAAATCGACTTGGCTGAGCCTGCTGGGGCAACGTTTAATATTACTCCTGGCATAGTGCCTTCTACGACTGCGGAGAATTTGATTATTACTTATTCCGCTAACGGAGCAACGGTTGGCTCTGCTTTTTTCCTCGTCACATATACCGTCCCCACTTAACTTCTTCTGCCCCCGCCGCTAATCCCAATACCGATTTGGCGGGAGGCTCCTTGAGGTCGTTGTTTGCCCATATTTTGGAGGGCGCTTTTTTGAATTTTACTGATTTTTTAGCCTTTTATTTTCACGTTGGGGTTATCGCAAACCCCAACCCGTCAAACCCCCCAGAACTTGATTCGGGGAGATTTCTGACTCCTGAAAAATTTGCGTCCCTTGTTACTTTTTTTAACCCGTATCGGGAAGAGATTGAGAAGTGGTTAAGGGCCTTCCCCAGAGATCGCATGTTCTTTGACGATTACTGTTACTCTGCTCCGATTCCAACCGAAGTAGAGTTGGAAGCGCGTGCATTAATCGGGGATTTCTTGTTGCCATTCACCCATGAGGACTCCCCAGTTGCCTAGAACAATTTCTGACTTAATAAGAACGTTTGAGGATAGGTTCCGTGTCGGGAAGGCAGGCGGGGGGGCAAAGTCCTTTGAACTTTTTAATGGGTTCTTGGGGCGCTTGATTTGGACTCCAACCGCAAATAGGGACATTATTATCCCTGATTCCTCTGGCACAATCGTTCTGCAAAACAATGGACGGATTACTGAACTCGCATTCCCCCAGAGGGCTGGGCTGTTTATCACCCCAGCATCCACCCCGTACACCCCCACGACCCGATCTCAGGCATCAAACGTCTTGCGGGCTTGGCCTATGCGACTCAATGGCTATCGTAACTTCGCTGGCATTCGCTCCGAAGTTACGACTCTCGGAGCTGGGGCAACCTACCGGACATCGATTTATTCCGATAATGGGTCAAGTTATCCTGGATCATTATTGGCAAACTCTGATACAGGAGCTTTTGACGCAAGTACGGTTGGGTTGAAATCAGCCTTGTCCGTTATAACAGCCACAACTGAATGGGTTTGGGTTGCCGTCAATTTCAGCGTAGCAGCTACAATGCGCGCTATCCCTGTGAGCGCGGGTGAGCCTTTGCTAGGTGTGCAAGGGAACGGCGGGACAAACCATTGCTTCACTGGATGGTCAATCTCCCAACCTTTTGGGCCAATGCCCGCCACATTCCCGTCTGGAGCAACGCTCTTAGCCAACACAGGTTCCCCGTGGGTGGCGCTGACTACCGCTTAGCCCCCGCATCAACTAGACGCTGCAACAACGCGCGTGGATTTGCCGCTTCCCAGCATTGAGCATTGACACTCCCACGGCTAAAGCACGATGGGTTTTGCTCCCCTCTCGAACTCTCCCACTCTATAAACTTTCTCCTATTGATTTCGCTAGTTGGACTGGTACCGCGTTCCCTATACTTTTCGCCGCTATTGACTCGGCCCCAGGCCATTGCCAATCGTTGGGGAATCCCTGCAAGGCGGCAAGTCCTAAAGCGCGAATTTCCCATGCGTAATATTGCCAGCCCCATTGAACGACGGTGGCAGGCGATCTGAAACTTGGCAAGCCATCTTTGTTCTTTTTTCCGTCATGAGACATTGCAGCCGTAATTGTAAAACATGGTTGGTTTTGCTCAATTATCTGAGGGCCGTTTTTGACGCTGTAGCCGGTCCTTTGAGCGAGGTAAAATCCATGAGGCGGCTGGGTTGAATTAAATTCTTTATATTGCCCTTTTGACAGCGTCGTCATTTTTGCCGATCTAGTTTCTTTAGCCAGTAGAACGTCACTCCAGTCCAACTTTTTTTGGCTGGGCATTAATTGCCCAAAGCCTTGAAGCCCTGCTCGTGCAATAAACCGCTTCCTCCCCTGAGGGTTGCCATAATCGTAGGCGTTTACAACCTGAGCCTCAACTTGGTACCCTGCAAAGGATAGAGCGTTGTGTATGATTTTCCAGCTTTCTGATCTTTGGTACGCTGGCACATTCTCGATCGTTACCCATCGAGGATGTTTTCCATAAATAATAATGGCGGCGATCCTTTGGGCGATCGTCGTATCTTCCTGGTCTGTGCCAGTTACCCTGTTGGGATTGCTTTGGGAATGCATCTGGCATGGTGGCGAAAAATGATACAGATCAGCATAGGGCAGATCCTCGATGGGAATGTCCAGGATTGAGCGGCGATCGCACGTTAGCCCAGGGTGGTTTGCGTCCCAAATATCAGCAATGGGGCCGTCCCACTCATTGCCGCCAATAATCTCAAATCCTGCTTGGGCTAATCCGGCGCACATACCACCAGCACCGCTAAAAAATGTTAGGGCTGTTTTCATCGATTTTCCTCCGAGAGACCCCTAGCTTTATTCTTGGATAACGGAGTTCTACAAGCTTGCGTAGAACCGAAACATAATGACATTGGCTTCTTAAGGAAGCCCGCGTTGTACCTGTACTCAGGTCA
>JAGVDA010000426.1 GCA_020058975.1 Thermosynechococcus sp. WC_1
CCTGGGCAATTTGCCCCAAAACCTCTGTAAACGTTGAAGAAACAACCCCCAACTCACCAAGGGTTTGGAGTTTGATTTTTTGCTGGATTGCCAGCGCAAATAAATGAATGAGTTCAGGTGCCGAGTCGCCCAAAATATGGGCACCTAAGATGGTGCCATCTTGCTGCACCACTACCTTGCATAACCCGACGGGAGATTGATTCAATTGGGCGCGATTACAGCCCTTATAATTCTGCCGCAGTACCTGAATCTTCGGATCATGCTGTCGTGCTTGGGCTTCCGTCAGCCCTACTCGTGCCAACGGTGGGTCACTCTGAATCGCATAGGGGAGCTGGTGGTACTGAATGGGCGATCGCCGTTCAAACAGCGCATTTTGTACCGCAAGCTTTGCTTCTTGTAGAGCAATACTGGGCAATTGATACCCCCCTAAAAGGGAACCGATCGCATAAATGCGTGGGGTTGAGGTTTGCAGGGCAAAATTGACTGCAACGCCTTGAGAGGTCTGTCGTAGGTTCAGTGGCGCTAACCCCGCTGGTAAACGTCCAAATGTTTCTGTTGCAATCACCAGCGCTTCGGCAGCAAATTTGGAGTCCCCGACTTCTAGCAAGAGTGTGCCATTGAGCGAAGGTGTGATTGCCGTCAGATTTCCCTGCGTTGCCACTTGGATTCCGCTGCCTTCTAGATAAGACTGAAGCAAAAAGGCGGTTTCTTTATCTTCTTTGGGCAACAGTGGTCTATTTCCTGTGATCAGCAAAACCGATAGACCCAAGCGGCGCAGACTTTGGCTCAGCTCAACAGCTTTGGGGCCATGGCCTAAAATAGCGATGGATTGAGGCCAACTGCAATCTGTGCGGCGGAGTTCTTCCCACAGATGGGGGACAGCCCAAACCTTTGGATGGTCGATTCCCGCAATGTCTGGCAGCGTCTCTTCTGGTTCGAGGGCAAGTAGGTAAGCGCGCGATCGCAGCAATCGTTCTCCCACACACAAATCATGGCGCTCAAACAGAACTGAGCCTTCTATGTATTCCACACCATAGGATTGGACGATAGAAGGTGACTGTTTTGCACACCATGTCGTTATCAAGGTATCTGTCCATCGCCGCCAATCTTTTTTATTAACGCCTTGATTAACGCTGCTTTTGAGCTGAGTAAAACCACGAGATCCCTCTCGCAAGAGTAAAAACAGATCGGGTAATAAGCTCGCATTAGGTACCCAGGCAACACGAGCATGGGTTTGCGTTGCACAGATTGCGGCTGCTTCTGCCGCAGTCGTTGCTCCTATCACCACTAAGTCAAAGTTCACAGCCGACATCAGTTTTAGTCTAAAAGCGTGCCATCAGGTAAGATGACGCGCTCTAAGATGGCATTTTTAAGATTCGCATCCGTTAAATCAGCACCCGTCAAATTTGCGCCATTGAGATTAGACCAGCTTAGGTCAGCACCTCTAAGGTTTGCGTTCAAAAAATCAGTCCCCTGTAAATTAGAGCTGCGAAGGGTAGCCCCACTGAGGTTGGCATGGCGTAGTTTTGCACTACTAAGATTGATATGGTAGAGGTTGGCTCCCTCAAGATTCGTCCAGATCAATTCAGAAGCATGTAGATTTGCCAACGTTAAATTAACCCCAGACAGATCTGTTTCGTTAAGGTTGATTTTGGCAAACTCTCGTTCCCCTGCGGCATATCGCGCCAAGAAATCCTTGACAGCCTGCGGTTTTTCTTCAGAAACAACTGCGGACACAGGTGATTCTTGGATTGCAGGAGACTCTATCTCTTTCTCAGCTACAGTCCAAACCACGGCACTATCAGGCGCGATCGCCGTATCTATTGCTAAAGCAACTACTGGCGTGTGGGGCAATTGAGTTTTCATCGAACTTTTCGGCAATGGATCTTCCGTCAAGATAGAAACCGAAGATGCCTTAAACTCAATTTGAAGCGGATCTATAAATTCGGTAGGTAGCGTAAATTCAGGCTTAATGATGGAGCCTAAAGCGGTGGCATCAAAATCGCTAGGGCAAAAAGAAGAACGCCAAAAGGGTAAATCTGAGCCATCTCTTTGTCCATACAGCTCAACCGTTGAAATATTGGCAAGCTCTAGTGGCGCAATCCAGCTTTGAAGTAGTGGTTCAAAAACGTTCTGTTCTGGAACCACAGCCCCCGACAGGCTGAGCTGTAGGCGCGCCTGCCGAATCTCAATTTCAACAACCCTAACCTTATGAGTCAAAAGTTTCAGGTCTAAAAACTTTTGCAGGGCTGCTGTGTCCCCTTGCTTGACGGAATCTAACAGCAGCGAATTGTCTTCTAATGCTAAAGCGTTTTCAGCGCGCTGAGAACCTGATGAATATGACATGAGGACTGTTTTGGCCTAAAAAACTGAACCGACTTTGGCTAAGGTTCTGGGTAATGTTGTGAAAATTGGATAAGCAGAATAATGCTTGCCCAGCGCGTCTCTGCCTTGCTCCACAACTGCGGATATTAACTCTATTTAAGTCTTTTAGACCTTAATGTCAAAGAAAAATATGTTGCTATCAAAGTAGCAACCTCACCAAGGACGGGCTAGCGTAGCTTGTTGTGTGAATTGACCTACGCATAGTTTCTCTCTTCAAACCGTTACCATTGTCACATTTTGTTCAAGACTGACGAAGTATTATCACTGGTTATGGCATCCGAGGGAGAAAAATAAAGATGAGTCACGAATTGCGCGTTCAGGCAGTTGCTCAGGTTACTGATCGTAAGCCACTGCCGTCCAAAATCCCCCAGCGATTAGAATCCCTTTGGGCAACGGATGTTTTTACGCTCAGCAAAATGCAGGCCAGCCTGCCCAAGGACGTTTTTAAGTCCATTAAAAAAACAATTCAAACGGGCGGAAAACTTGATGTATCAGTCGCAGGGGTGGTTGCCTCTGCTATGAAGGACTGGGCCATTTCTAAAGGTGCGCTCTACTACGCCCACGTCTTTTATCCTATGACCAATGCGACCGCCGAGAAGCACGATGGCTTTATCTCGGTGCAGAGCGACGGTTCGGTCTTGACAGAATTTTCTGGAAAAGTGTTGGTGCAGGGTGAGCCGGATGGATCTTCCTTCCCCAATGGTGGCTTACGCTCTACGTTTGAAGCACGGGGCTACACGGCTTGGGATGTCACAAGCCCTGCCTATGTGATGGAAACGGACAACGGGGTAACACTGTGCATTCCCACGGTATTTATTTCTTGGACTGGGGAAGCCCTCGACAAAAAAACGCCCCTGCTGCGCTCCATTTCAGCCATGAGTAAGGCTGCGGTGCGCGTCCTTAAGCTATTGGGACATACTGACGTTGCGCCCGTTAACTCTAGCTGCGGTGCAGAGCAAGAATACTTTTTAGTCGATTCTCACTTTGCCCACAACCGTCCTGATTTGCTGCTGACAGGCAGAACCCTATTTGGGAAACCCGCTGCCAAAGGCCAACAGTTTGATGACCACTACTTTGGTGCCATTCCTGAGCGGGTTCAGGTCTTTATGCAAGACGTGGAAGAGCGCATGTATCGGCTGGGGATTCCAGCAAAAACGCGCCACAACGAGGTGGCTCCAGGTCAGTTTGAGTTAGCGCCATTCTTTGAAGCTGCTAACGTAGCCAGTGACCACCAGCAGCTTATCATGACCATCCTTAAGATGACGGCAAAGAAGCATGGCTTCGTTTGTCTGCTTCATGAAAAGCCTTTTGCAGGCATTAATGGTTCTGGGAAGCACGTCAACTGGTCAGTGGGCAACGCGACGCAAGGCAACCTACTCGATCCAGGCGATACGCCCCATGCAAACCTTCAGTTTCTGCTGTTTTGCGGCGCGGTCATTCGCGGCATCCACAAGTATGGGCCACTGATGCGGGCTGTGGTGGCAACCGCCAGCAACGATCACCGGTTGGGTGCCAATGAAGCGCCCCCTGCCATTATCTCGGTTTACTTGGGCAGCCAGCTTGAAAAGGTGTTTGACCAAATTAGTAAGGGTGTGCCAGAAAGTTCTGAACCCGGCGGCATGATGGATTTAGGGGTAGATACATTGCCTGTGTTCTCGAAGGATCCTGGCGATCGCAACCGAACTTCTCCCTTTGCCTTTACGGGCAACCGTTTCGAGTTTCGAGCGGTGGGTTCTAACCAGTCGGTGTCAGGTCCCCTGGTGGCAATGAACACCGTCTTGGCAGATTCTTTGACCTGGATTGCTGACGAACTCGAAAGCAAAATGGCGACGGGTGCCGACCTTAGTGCAGCGGCTCATGATGTCCTCAAAGAGATCATGGAGAAGCACAGCAATGTTGTATTTGGTGGCAATGGCTACTCAGACGAGTGGCACAAGATGGCGGTTGAAGAGCGTGGATTGCAGAATCTCCGCACCACCGCCGATGCGCTACCCGTCCTGAAGGCAGACTACATCGAAGAGCTGTTCAATCGTGTGGGTGTACTCACCCCCGTAGAGCTTGAAAGTCGCTTTGACGTGTACTCTGAACAGTACATCTTGGCGATCGATGTAGAGGCCAAGCTAGTGGTGAGCATGGCAAAAACCATCATCTATCCCGCTGCGGTGCGGTATTTGGCTGAACTGTCTAGCGCCATCACCAGTCTGAAAGCCATTGGTATCACCCTAGAACAAGAAACCGCTGAGAAAGTGGCAGGGTTGGTTCAGTCGATGATGGACACCGTCAGCAAGCTCAGCGCAGCGCTGGAAAAACATGATTTCGCTACGACTGAAGATCACATGCAGTATAGTGCCCAGACGATTCGGCCTTTGATGGATAAAGTGCGCGAATATGCTGATGCTCTAGAAAGTGAAGTAGCAGACGATTTCTGGCCTCTGCCGACCTATCAGGAAATGCTGTTTGTGAAGTAGGCTTCTAAGTCTCTAAGTCGATAGTTTTTTAAAGTGGCGATTTCTCTTAACAGAGAAATCGCCACTTTTTAGGTTTAGCCTGACTAGGATTCGCTTAAAACTGCGCAGCAATTCTTAATGATTTTAATGAGGTGCCAATAAACCGCTAAGATAGCCGTGTAGAGAGCGGTTAGAGCGATAAAGCTTTATCAACTGCGCTCTAAAGTTTACGAAACAAGGCACCTAATCTGCAAAAATTAGAAATTAGGGAAAGCCCGTCTGGTAAGCCACGATCATCATTACTGAACTTTGTTGGGAGAGGAACTCATGCAGGATGCAGTGACTGCTGTCATTGGGAGTTATGACATTACAGGTCGCTACTTAGACCGAGATGCGATTGATACCCTCAAAGCCTACTTTGGGAGCGGTGCTGCCAGAATTCAGGCTGCATCAATCATTACTAGCAATGCTGCCCAAATTGTCAAGACAGCCGGATCACGCCTGTTTGATGAAAACCCTGAGCTGATTCGTCCCGGGGGGAATGCCTACACCACCCGTCGCTACGCAGCTTGCTTACGCGACATGGACTACTACCTTCGCTATGCCAGCTATGCCCTAGTTGCTGGCGATATGGACGTACTCAATGAGCGCGTCTTAGAAGGTTTACGGGAAACCTATAACTCTTTGGGTGTGCCCATTGGTCCCACGGTACGCGGCATTCAAATTATGAAAGCCGTTGTGCAGGAGCAGGTCGCAGAGGCTGGGGTAGATGCAGCAGCAGTAGTCGCGCAGCCTTTTGAACATTTGTGCCGTCAGTTCAGCGAACAAAATATCTAGGACGTTGATAGGTAGGCGATTCTTGGGTAGGGGCAGGTTTAGCTAAGCCTGCATCGGCTCTAACTCATAATTTAGTCAAAACCTGCCCTCCAACTCCGAGGATGATGTTTAATTTTTGATTGATCCAGAAGCCGAGGTATCCTCGGTTTTTTGGTATTTTCTCTTGTTCAACATCACTCTCTTCCCCAACCC
>JAGVDA010000478.1 GCA_020058975.1 Thermosynechococcus sp. WC_1
GGGAGTCGCCACAGGCATTGGCTTTTTGGGCGCAGGCGAAATTCTGCATCGGCAATCTGTTAAAAGCAATCAAGAAACCGTCAAGGGTCTTACCTCTGCCGCTGCGCTTTGGACTACGGCAGCACTCGGAATGGTCAGCGGCTGTGGTCTTTGGGCAACAGGCTTGATTGGAACCGTGCTGGTTTTGCTGATCTTGACGGTAGCCAAACACCTAGAGAAATATATTAAATAGCTTGGCTCATACATGGAATCAAACGTAATGGATGTCCTTAAATCGAATGTCGTATTTCGCGCAGCAGTTGCAAAAGATCTTCCCAGGCTGGAGGAGGTGAGGGCGGCGGCGTTTGCGCCTGTATTCGCCTCATTTCGTTCGATTCTTGGCGAAGAAATTTACAATCTAGTGCAGGCGAAAGAAGACGATGCACAGGGCGAATTTCTAGTCTCTCTTTTTGCACCTGAGTCTGGCTGGGATGTTTATGCTGCTGATCTGGCTGGCGTGGTAGTCGGTTTCATCTCGGTGCAACTTAATCTTGATACGCAAGTAGGAGAGATTGGCCTTAATGCTGTTCACCCAAATCATGCAGGAAAAGGTTTTGGTACGGCAATGTATGACTTCGCACTAGGACAAATGAAAGAAGTGGGCATACGTGTTGCAACCGTCAGCACTGGCGGGGATGCCAGCCATGCGCCAGCACGCAGAGCCTATGAGAAGGCTGGCTTTGCGGTGCAAATTCCAAGTGTATGGCTATGCTGCAAGCTTTAACCTAGGTTTACGTAGATAACCCAACAGTGCAGCTTAACGCAAGACTGAAGTTAGAGCAGTTAGTTAGGGAATGAATCATTACACTCATCACCCAGTGAAGGAATAGTCTTAGTACGCCTCTTGCAGCTCGTAAAAGTCGGGGCTGATATAGTCTTTTCGCAGAGGCCAGCCGACCCAATCTTCTGGCATTAGTAGACGCTTCAGATTAGGGTGGCCTTCGTACACAATGCCGTACATATCGTAGGTTTCACGCTCTTGCCAGTCTGCCGTCTTCCAAATCCAGTAGAGCGAAGGAATCGTTGGGTCTGCGCGGGGCAAAAACACCTTCACCCGCACCTCTTCTGGCTGAGTTACGTCGTCCTTAACCTTTACGAGGTGGTACATGCTCACCAACTCTTGACCAGGGCCTGCATCGTAGCCCGCTTGGCACTGAAGATAGTTAAACCCGTAGGCATAAAGCGCCGTCGCAAAGGGTACCAAAAACGCGCGATCGACCTTCAGAATTTCAACCCCAAGGTGATCAAGCCCTAAAGACTCATGGATAAAACCATCTGCGGTCAAACGGTGAGACAGCGGCCCTGCTTCTTGAATGGCGCTGCTATCGGGCACAATAGCGGCTTCTGGAGTAGATGCCACAGATTCGGGCGTTTCAGATTGGGGCGTCTCAGACATGAGTTCAGCACAGCTCCTTTGGAGATGAAAATAAAGAAATGACGGTCAAGACCATTCCAAGGCACCTTTGCGCCAAGCGTAAACCAGCCCAACCACCAAGATGGCGATAAAGATTAGGGCTTCAATAAAGGCCAGTACGCCTAGGGTATGAAACGCTACAGCCCAAGGGTACAAAAAGACCGTTTCTACGTCAAAAATGACGAAGACTAAGGCAAACATATAGTACCGAATGTTGAACTGAATCCAGGCTCCGCCCACAGGCTCCATGCCAGATTCGTAGGTGGTGCGACGCTCGGGGCCACGGTTGCTAGGCCGCAGCAGCTTAGAGGCCGTTAAGGCAAGCACTGGTACCAGGCTGCAAATAATGAGAAATCCGAGAAGATATTCGTAGCCGCTTAAAACAAACACGCCGTCATTCCCTTGCCGATTGAACGCAGGTTTGCATCATATTATAAAGACTTGCGGGTGTCTCCACACGAAACAACCCAAGAGATTTTGAATGGTTACGCTCGAATTTACCTCTATGTTTGGCCTAAACCTGCCCTAAAATGGCCTGTCTCATCTCTCGAACCGCCCGATCTAGCCCCACCAGCGCAGCACGGCTAATAATGGTGTGCCCAATATTCAGCTCTTCCATGCCTTCAATCTGGGCAACCGGATACACGTTCCAATAGGTCAGTCCATGACCCGCATTGACGCGCAGCCCAAGGGCGCGAGCTTTATGGCAACCTTCTGCCAAAATTTCGAGTTCTTTGTGCTGTTCAGCCTCCGTTTTGGCCTCGCCATAGCTGCCCGTATGCAGCTCAATAAACTGGGCTGAGGTCTGAAATGCTGCTTCTAGCTGGGCTGGGTCTGCATCAATAAACAGGCTCACCGGAATGCTGGCAGCCTGAAGCTGTTTCACGGCTGAGGTATAGACCGTTAACTGCGCCGCAACATCTAGTCCCCCTTCTGTGGTGATTTCTTCTCTGCGCTCTGGCACCAAGGTTACATAGTCTGGCTTGATGGAAAGGGCAATCTCTACCATTTCTGAGGTTGCCGCCATTTCTAAGTTCAGACGGGTGCGGACAATCTGACGCAAGAGCTGCACATCTCGGTCTTGAATGTGCCGACGATCTTCACGCAGGTGGCAGGTAATACCATCGGCTCCGGCAAGTTCGGCAATCACCGCAGCCGCAATAGGATCCGGCTCTACGGTGCGGCGGGCTTGACGTAGGGTAGCAATGTGGTCAATGTTGACTCCAAGGGTAGGCAAGGCTCAGTCCTCTCGTATGCAGTGCGCCATCAAAACGGCATTTAGATTTGTTAATCTAACAAAGTTTGCAAGCGCTTGAGGCACTTTGGCTCATTTTAACGAAAGGAATTTTAGGGGCGATCGCCCTTTCTAAACCTTCGGCCACCCATTCTGGGCTTGAGCCAAGACATATTTTGCTAATGCCTGAATTTCCGAGGGGCTGAGCTTGTCGCGGTAGGCCGACATATTATTTTTGCCATTGGTGATGAGGGTGGCGATCGCCTCCACTGTATCCACCTTATTTTGCGTCAGTGCCTTAAGCTTCAGATTTTTGCCCCGTCGGATAATATTGCCGCCGTTGAGATGACAGCCCGCACAGTGAACCTCAAACAGCGCTGCTGGCTGAGCAGAAGCCGTTAGTCCGTCCGCCCAAACGGGTAGGGAAATAGAGACGAGTAGTAGGGCGATCGCCAAACGCGCCACCCACCCAAACATAAACTTTTGTACGTTCAAGCACACATCCTTAAGCTGTCGTTTTGAATCAATCGGCTGCTGCTTACACAAAGGCTTTAGGCGTACTGTCAGCGCAGACTCAGCCTCAAACAAGATTCTAGTCCTTCCTAAGAAAATTTTTGAAGCTGATGAGTAAGGATTGATTGTGCAGATAAAACTTTGCATCCTTGCAGGGTTTCACTTAAGATTTTGAGAAAAGTATCAAATCTGATTAACTATTCTCAGAATAAAAGATTTCGACTAGATCCCGATATTGAGAGACTCTGCTATGAGAAACCTACTGCCTTTAACCGCCACGTCTAGCTATAAGATTGCATTTTTGTCCCCTCAAACCTTTGAAGAGACACAAGAAGCAATCACTGCACTGAAGGATGGCGAGATTGTGCTCTTTAATCTAGCAGAACTGGGACCTGTCCAGGCTCAGCGCATTGCAGACTTTGTCTCTGGCAGCGCCTGTGCCCTGTCTGGGCATAAAGCCGAAGTGGGCAATGGCGTTATGCTATTTGCACCTGCTACGGCACAGATTACGGTTCCAGTTTAGCGACTTACATCTACAACCCTCTTAGTATCGGCAGCGTTCAGCAATAGGCTGCTGGTCTATACACTGCTGAGCTAATCTAGACTCTAGGCGACTTCAGACCATTTTTTGACGAATAGCGCTGAAATATCTTTCGATTGGGTGTTTTACACTCCGCTTTGCGATAGGGACTTTAGACTAAAGATAGGAAGTTCCATCGCCAAAGATTTTAAGGTATTCCATGACGCGTGATCAGCATCCCTCTGGTGGTCTTCTGACAGAGCCTTTAACAAGTTCGCCTCCAACAGATTTGATAGATTCCAACCTTTCTCTCGAAGATTGGAGCCGCCTCCAAGTTGATATCCTTTCTGATTCAGAGCATTTAGTGCAAGCGTCTGACGGTGCAGATGTGATTGAGGGTTTGAGTAATGTCCCTAAAACCCTCCCTGCAAAATATTTTTATGATGATTTTGGGTCACAACTATTTGAAGAGATTTGTGACCTCCCTGAATATTACCTAACGCGCACCGAGCGCCAAATTTTAGAACATTGTGCCGATGAACTTGTGGCGCAGATTGGCTCCTGTGACCTCGTAGAACTGGGCAGCGGTAGCGCTACCAAAACCCAGATTTTGTTCCGCGCCTATGGCGATTGCCCTGTGCGCTATATTCCCATTGATGTAAGCGGCGGTATGCTGAAGCAGAGCGCCCTTGAGCTTTTGGCAAAATACGCCAACCTAGAAATTCATGGGCTAGTGGGCACCTATGATGCAGCTTTAGCTCATCTGCCAGCCGTACAACAGAACCAGCGACTGATTGTGTTTTTAGGCAGCTCCTTGGGGAACTTGGATGAAGGAGAATGCGATCGCCTCTTTCGGCAAGTCTGCGACGCCCTCAACCCAGGGGAATATTTTTTGCTCGGCGTTGACCTGCAAAAGCCTGTAGAAGTGCTAGAAGCCGCCTATAACGA
>JAGVDA010000557.1 GCA_020058975.1 Thermosynechococcus sp. WC_1
CCGGAATTGTATATCAGATTCTTTATAGCAATATATCAACGCATCTTATTGAATTTGCAACACTAAAGGCGATTGGACATACAAGCCAGTATCTGCTTGGAATTGTTTTTCAACAGGCTTTAATGCTTTCAATCCTAGGATATATTCCTGGGATTATTATCTCTTTTGGTGTTTATAATTTAACAAGAGAAGCAACAAAACTTCCTATTGGCATGACGCTAGATCGAGTCGGATTTGTTCTAGGGTCTGTTGTTCTAATGTGCTTAGTTTCTGGTTTCATTGCAATGGATAAGTTGCGAGCTGTTGATCCAGCCGATATTTTTAACTAAATTTTTTCTATATTCATATTTTTTGAAGATGAGAGTATTATGTTTCAAGAACCTACGATACAAATTCGCTCATTAAATCAATTTTTAGGTCAAAATCAATTGCGAAAGCAAATTTTATTTAATATCAATTTAGATATTAATCCTAAAGAGATTGTAATTCTGACTGGGCCTTCTGGAGCCGGAAAGACAACTTTGCTCACCCTGATTGGCGGGTTACGCTCAGTCCAAGAGGGTAGCCTAAAACTACTAGGCCAGGAGCTACAAGGAATATCAAACCGTTTCTTAGTTAGACTTCGTCGCAATGTGGGATATATTTTTCAATCTCATAATCTTCTTCCCTTTTTGAATGCTCGGCAAAATGTTCAAATGGCATTAGAAGCGATGGGAAATATTCCTGACGCTGATGCCAAATCTAAATCTGAGGCTATTCTCTATTCGGTTGGATTGGGTCAGCATCTCAATTACTATCCAAATCAGTTATCGGGTGGGCAAAAGCAAAGGGTGGCGATCGCCCGAGCCATTGTTAGCCATCCTAAGCTGATTCTCGCCGATGAGCCAACGGCTTCTTTAGACAGTAAGACTGGCAGAGACGTTGTTGAGATGATGTATCGACTTGCAAAAGAGTACGGCTGCTCGATTTTGATGGTGACTCACGATAATCGTATTTTAGATATTGCAGATCACCAAATTCGGATGGAAGATGGTCAATTGGTGCCGTAAGCTCCAAAATCATCTTTATCACTGGACTGCTCTGCGATCGCCTAAGGGCTCAGGCAAATGTGATGAGCATCAGGTTTCTTTAGACAATTTTCAGCTGCTTTTGACAAAGGGGCGATGGCCTCCCGTTTGTTTGAAGACCATTGCCTCAGGGCCTTTGTCGTTGTAGCGATGAACCCAGTCCATGATTGTTTGGAGATTGCGTCCTGTGGCGGTGCCAACTTTTGTGGCATTCTTGCCAGTGCAGATTTCGTACAAAGCCATCCATCTCTCTCGGGTGCGTAGATGTTCTGCACTCAATACTTGGTCTCGGACAACCTCTGCACTCTGCCTCCAGTGACTGAAATCGATTCTTAGCATCCTGCTCTAGTCATAGCGATTTGAGGCTCTAAAATTAGGAGATCTGCTAAGTGCTAAAAACTCCAGATCTCATCTTGGGCGGGGTTTAGATCTTGTTTTGACCTTTGACACAAACTAATTTACAGTCCCCTGTTTCTGCCAAAGTCGGTAGTGCGCTTTTGTCCGAAACTATCAAACTTCGGCTAAGATTGCTGCGTACTTTGTGTCATAGCCTCAATGTTTCTCAGCAGTCGAACCACAGCGCTGTCTTTGATTTTTGTGATGGGGCTATCTTTTCCTGAGATGGCGATAGCTGCACTTCAAGCATCCGCAGAATCACCCCAAAAGCCAGATTGCCCTACTGCTAAAACGATTGCCTCAAGCCCTGAACCCTTGCCTCCCGCTGCTGAGCTTGTCGACAGCGCTGCCGAACCTTCCGCCGCAAACAGCGCTGGTGCCACACCGCCCAGTTTTAGTCCAGCTCTCAAACCCATTTCGCCTTCTCTGTTCAACTACAATTTAGGCAAAGTCGCCGCCTGGATTGAGCAGCCATCTTTAGGTGTGGATGAATTTGTTAGCCATTTTGCCGGAAACATTGGCGCTTACTTTACCCCAACCGTCTGGCCTAAACTGAGCGATCGCGCCAAACAGGCCAGAGTGCCCGTGATTATGTATCACGACATCAGAGCAAAAAAAGAGGTGTTCTTTGACGTGACGCCCCAAGAATTTGAAGCTGCACTCCAAAATATCCAGAAACAGGGTCTAACCCCCATCAGCGTTGAGCAGCTCTTAACGCATCTGCGAACGGGCTTACCCCTACCCGAAAAGCCCATTTTGCTCACCTTTGACGATGGCTATGCGGGGCAATATGAATTTGTCTATCGCCTGCTGAAAAAATATCAGTACCCTGGCATGTTTTCCATCTATACCGACAAGCTCGACAAAAAGCTGGGCAGACCTGGCATAACCTGGGAACAGCTCAAAGAAATGGCGGCAGATCCCCTCGTCACCATTTCCGCTCACAGCGTCACCCATCCCAAAGATGTCAGTCAGCTTCCTGACGATAAGCTCAAATACGAAATCGAGCAGTCTAAAAAAAATCTGGAGGAGCGCCTTGGCGTTGAAATCCATCTCTTCACCTATCCAGAAGGCAACTATGATGCTCGTGTTATCAAGTTTATAGAGGCGGCTGGCTATTGGGGCGCTTTTACAATGGATGACAACAACGAAGGGTTTGCAGGACAGTCTGAAAGCTTGCTTGCCATTAAACGCTTCGGTCAGTCCAGCCTCCCTCAAATTGTACCCCAAGCTTGGGGTGGCTCTGAAGTGCAAAAGTGGCGGTTGGGGTTCGATTTCTCGGCTCCCGTGCGTCGCATTGACACCACCTTTGAGCAAACGCCCTTTACGATGCTGGCAGGGGGTCGCCCGATGACCATCCATGCCAAAACTCGCTACCAAGTGCCAGAGATGCTGGTGGGGTCGGGGGCGATCGCAGCCGTAGATGGTGGCTTTTTCTCATTAGAATCTTTAGACTCCAACAAAATGATTGGCCCTGTGTTTAGTCAATTCACAGGCAAGTTTATACCAGGTAAGCGAGGCGAAATGCTAAAGCTGATCGGTCGCCCGCTGGTGCTGATTAGCCCTTTTACGGTAAAGTTTGTGCCGTTTAGCTTAGACAAGCACAATACGCTTACGGGCGTTCAGGCGGAGATGCCCTTGGTGACAGATGCCTTTGTGGCGGCAGCATGGCTTGTCAAAGAGAGCGAAGCGCAGCCTGCTAAAACCTTTGGAGACTTGTTTGACTTTGACGCAGCTCGCCATCGCGCATTCTGGGGTATTAATCGGGCAGGACAGCCCCAAATTGGGGTTTCGACAGAACCCATTGGCTCGGTAGACTTAGGTAAAGCCCTTGCTAAACTGGGCTTTAGAGATGCAGTAATGCTAGATTCGGGGGCCAGTACATCCTTGGCCTACAAGGGAGAATCTTTGGTAGGCTATACACCGCGACCTGTGCCCCATGTGGTGGCTTTGGTTGCGCCGCCTACTTCTAAAACTTGCCTCGTAGCAGCGGCACAGATTAACCCCAGTCTGCGTCAGGTCGTAAGTGATACTGATAACATCCCGCACAATGCACAGTAAAGCCTCAGAACGTATGGATTCTTTAACCCGTACCCAAGATTTTTTTCAAGCTAAAATGCGTCACTTCATGGTCGGCTCTATGGTCTTGGGGCTTGGGAATGGTCTTTACATCGCTCCTGCGTTAGCAATTAAGCCTCCTATTCTATTGAGTCAAGCCGCAGCAACTTTTACAGAGCCTCAGGCCACTCAAGCGGCACGGGTTTCTCAAAAACAGGCCCAGCTTCGTCAAATCCGCTCAGATAACTTCGACCTGCGCCAACATCCAATCACGGATGCAAAAGAAAAGCACTGGCGCAATATCCTATGGACAACGGCAATTGTTGAACCCCAAGAACCTTTCATTGCTCAGTCTCTCAGCAATATTCTGGCTTATGCCCGTAGCCCTGGCCTTTCCGCCTCGCAGCGCCGCACCGTCAATATGGCGTTTCAGGTGGGGACACAGCTCTATTTAAATCATCCCAATGTTTATGGTTCCCTAGGGCAGCAGTTTGTTGACACCGTAAGTGCCAGCCCTAACCCTGGCTTTGTTGCAATGGCGCTTTCAGGTTTAGCTAAAAGTTCGCTGCCACCTGCTCAGCTCCAAACCTTAAGCAATCTTACCCGTCAGCGCTTTCCACAGTGGTCGCAAAATATAGCGCTCCGCACGACGCTGATGGACGTGAATGAAAAAATTGCGCCTGCGCCCGTTCCGCCGCTGCGAGATTTGCTCACCTGGACGGTTGCGCCAGGACAACTTCAAATGTTTGTGATTTGTGGACGCGATCGCAACACCCTTTGCACCGCCATCCTGAAAGATCGCCAGGGTCAGTTTGTGCGCGAGGGGGGACGGCTGTGGTCTACGCCATTATTACTGCGATCGCTGCACAGACTCGGCTGGAACTTTACGCGAGGCGAAACCCCTCAGGGCATCTACCGGATTGAGGGCACCGTACCGCAACCCGATAATGAGTTCTTTCGTGCCTTTGGTCGATTTTCGCTGGTTAATTTGTATGTGCCCTTTGAGCCTGGGGCTAAATCCTTTTTGCCAGGGCGGGCTGGAGCATTTTCAGGAAATCTGAAAAACTACGAGACAATGCTGCCACCCACTTGGCGAAACTACACGCCCATTCAGCAAACCTACTGGGCTGGATATATGGGGCGTGGTTTATTTCGCATTCACGGCAGCGGCGAAGACCCCAATTTTTTCAGTAAGCTCCCGCAAGATGGGGCTGCTACCCCGTGGAATCCGACCATCGGCTGTCTTTCGGCCTTAGAGATTTATGACGGAACCGGAAGGCTTCAGCAAGCTGATATGCCTAAGATTTTGAGTGCCCTCAGAGCCGCAGGTGGAAACAACTTCTCTGGATACCTGACGGTTGTAGAAGTTCCGCAGGCCGTCCAAGGCGCACTCTCAGCAGAAGCGATTGAAGCCGCGATGCGCTAGGCTGCGCGCACTTCTGGCGATCTTTTGCATGACATGAGAACAGTGTTACCATAGATTATGAAAGAATTATGAAAATGCAGCAGTATGGCACTTTCTCATCACAGACCCAGCTTGCCTGAAGTGCATCGCACCATTTCAATTCCCAAGGGTAAGGGGTTTTGGCGCAAGATGCTAGCCTATGGTGGGCCAGGATACCTCGTCTCTGTGGGGTATATGGATCCAGGAAACTGGGCGACTGATATTGCTGGGGGAGCTAAGTTTGGGTACGCGCTCCTGAGCGTTATCTTAGTCTCTAACTTAATGGCAATTCTGCTCCAGTCGCTGTGTGTGCGCCTCGGCGTGGCGACGGGGCGAGACTTGGCTCAAATGTGTCGAGATGCCTTTAGCCCCCGCGTCAACTTTGTTCTATGGGTGCTGTGCGAGCTTGCGATCGCCGCCTGTGACCTCGCCGAGCTGCTGGGGAGTGCGATCGCCCTTCAGCTTTTGTTTGGCTTGCCCTTAGTAGCAGGGGTTTGTATTACGGCGCTAGACGTACTGGTATTGCTGCTGCTGCAAAGTAAGGGCTTTCGCTATGTCGAAGCCCTTGTCATTATGCTGGTCGGAACCATCGGGCTTTGCTTTGAGGCAGAAATTCTATTTTCTCGACCAGATGCGGGGGGCATTTTGATGGGCTATCTGCCTAAAGCCGAGATTCTTCAGAACCCAGAGATGCTCTATCTTGCCATGGGCATTTTGGGCGCAACCGTGATGCCCCATAACCTATACCTGCATTCTTCTATCGTGCAAACCCGTGCCTGGGAACCCACTACGGAAAAGCGCTGGGAAGCCATTAAGTTTGGCACGATTGACTCAACGGTCGCGCTGTCGTTTGCGCTGTTTATCAATTCGGCAATTTTGATTGTTGCGGCTGCCACCTTCCATTTTTCGGGTTATCAAGATGTGGCAGAAATTCAGGATGCCTACAAGCTGCTGTCTCCTTTGCTGGGCGTAAGTGCTGCCAGCGCCATTTTTGGGTTAGCTCTACTTGCCTCAGGTCAAAGCTCCACGCTAACGGCGACTTTGGCGGGGCAAATTGTCATGGAAGGCTTTTTGCAAATTCGCTTACCGCCCTGGCTTCGACGGTTGGCGACGCGACTGCTTGCTATTGTGCCTGCATTAATCGCCATTATTTTCTTTGGTGAGCAAAGTACGGGTAAGCTGCTTGTATTTAGTCAAGTCATTTTGAGCCTACAGCTTTCGTTTGCGGTGGTGCCTTTGGTAATGTTTACCAGCGATCGCCGTTTGATGGGTGAGTTTGTGAATCCGCTATGGCTAAAGCGTCTTGCGTGGTTGGTTGCCATTGTCATTGGGGGGCTAAACGTTTGGCTATTGCTAAAGACCTTTATGCATTAGGGCAGATGGATCTTCGACAATTAAAAGAGTTTGTAAAGTAGATATTGGTCACTTTAGTTTGTGTATACTTTAACCTACCCAATGTGAGAATTCTCAAGAGACTGGAACGCAGCCTGGATCACACCCGCCGTCTTCTGATCCAGCCGTACCCAATCCACCTCACCCGATGCGTCAAACAAACAGCGGTCTGGCCTCGCCTCTTCTAACGGGACCTCCACAAAGCCCTTAGACTCAATCTCTGGGGTATAGTCTTCTAGACAAATCTGATAGCACAGCTCCCAAACATTAATCGTTCTTTTTTGCTGCTCTTTTTCTAAATGCAAAAGATAGACCGGAACAGGCTGCGGTAGCTCCTCTAACTGGCACTCAATATCAGCCTGATCTACTTTCGCTGCGCCTTCTAGCTTGTCGTACAGCCACAGCACCTCTGCTTTCACTTCAGGCGTTGTGCCTTCAGGCCAAGCGTGGGTCGTTTCGTACTGCCCCTGCCACGCAGATTGCTCAAGGGTACGACGGAGATGATCCATCACGCGAATAAACGTGGGCTGCATCAACATCAGCGCCGTTTGCCCCGCAGGGACTTCAGAAAAATCAGCAGAATCAAAAGACATGGCTAAAAAAGGATTGCTCAACGCATCTCTTGAGCGTCGCATTGATGCGGTGCAAGCGCTAGGGAACTTAGGAAAAATTTGATGTTGGTGTTAGGATCTCAACTAGCTAGGGGTGCTTGAGCATTCAAGCTGAGATTACACCCTTAGAACCTGAGTCCGGCTAATACCGGCGGAGGGAAGCTGTTTATGAAAGGAAATTGAATATGCGAAGTGAATGGATCGCGAAACGCCAAGGGCACGCCAACGTGTCTCAAATGCACTATGCCCGACAAGGCACGATCACCGAAGAAATGAACTATGTGGCTCAGCGCGAAAACTTGCCTGCTGAGCTGATTAAAGATGAAGTGGCACGGGGGCGGATGATTATTCCTGCCAACATTAACCACACTAATTTAGAACCCATGGCGATCGGCATTGCATCTAGATGTAAGGTCAACGCCAACATCGGAGCGTCACCCAATTCTTCAGACATGCAGGAAGAAGTGGCGAAACTTCACCTCGCGGTGAAGTACGGCGCAGACACTGTGATGGACTTGTCTACTGGCGGCGGAAATCTAGACGAAATTCGCACAACCATTATCAACGCTTCGACGGTGCCGATTGGGACAGTGCCCATCTATCAGGCGTTAGAGAGCGTCCACGGCAATATTGAAAATCTGACTGCCGATGACTTTTTGCACATCATTGAAAAACACGCTCAGCAGGGCGTTGATTACCAAACCATTCACGCAGGCATCTTGATTGAGCATTTACCCTTGGTGCGAAACCGCATC
>JAGVDA010000387.1 GCA_020058975.1 Thermosynechococcus sp. WC_1
CGTGAGCGTATTGTTAAAGGCGCTGGCGATCAGCTTTTCCAAAAGCGTCCTGATGTTGTTTCTCCCGGTGGCAATGCCTACGGCGAAGAAATGACTGCCACCTGCCTCCGTGACCTTGACTACTACCTGCGTCTTGTCACCTACGGCGTTGTCTCTGGCGACGTTACCCCTATCGAAGAAATTGGGATTGTGGGCGTTAAGGAAATGTACAATTCCTTGGGTACTCCCATTCCTGCCGTTGCTGAAGGCGTGCGCGCTATGAAGGGCGTCTCTGCTTCTTTGCTTTCTGGTGAAGATGCTGCTGAAGCAGGTGCTTACTTCGATTTCGTCATCGGTGCAATGCAGTAGTTTCTAACTGCGATCGCTGCTCTAATAACGATTGAATTTAAGATTTCAAGGTAGATTAGGAAACGAAATTATGCAAGACGCAATTACCGCTGTTATTAACGCCTCTGACGTTCAGGGTCAGTACCTAGACTCTTCTGCGCTAGACAAGCTCAAAGGCTACTTCCAAACCGGCGAACTTCGCGTTCGTGCCGCTTCTGTAATCAGCGCCAATGCTGCAACTATCGTTAAAGAAGCTGTTGCAAAGTCCTTGCTGTACTCAGACATCACCCGTCCCGGCGGAAACATGTACACCACTCGTCGCTATGCAGCCTGCATTCGTGACTTGGACTACTACCTCCGCTATGCAACCTATGCAATGCTTGCTGGCGATGCATCCATCTTGGATGAGCGCGTCCTCAACGGCCTCAAAGAAACCTACAACTCCTTGGGCGTTCCTGTTACCGCAACGGTACAGGCCATCCAAGCAATGGGTGAAGTGACTGCCGGACTTGTTGGCCCTGATGCTGGCAAAGAAATGGGCGTATACTTCAGCTACATTTGCTCTGGCTTGAGCTAAGCAATTGAGGTCTTAAGATCTCATTTTGATTCAGTAGGGGTCTGGGAAATTGAGGGTGAAGGCTAGCTTGTTAAAGACTAATCTCCGGTAGCAATATAGAGGTTGGTTTTGACGGTCTGGTTTTTATCTTGAGTTCCCAGACCTTCGCTATGTTTGAAGCAGAAATACTTACAATGCCAACAGACAGATAGGAGAAAGTTAGATTATGCGGATGTTTAAGGTGACAGCTTGTGTGCCTAGCCAAACCCGGATTCGCACTCAGCGAGAATTACAAAATACCTATTTTACAAAACTGGTTCCTTACGATAACTGGTTTACCGAACAGCAGCGCATCATGAAGATGGGCGGCAAAATTGTGAAGGTTGAGCTGGCAACGGGCAAGCCTGGGGCAAATACTGGATTGAGCTAATGCTTGATTGATTGATATATCTTTATGTCTGCTGTATGAGGGAGGTTAGCATTGCTGATCTCCCTTAATGCGTTTAAACGCTAATGATCATCTGCTCAGAGAGTGCAGGTGATTTTTTGTTTGAATCACGGGGGCTTGACGCTATTGAGATTATGTAGATAGACTACGGTTAGTCGAACCGAAAAGGTTTTTATGAACACACAGCAGCGATCGCCCCATATCGTCACTAGCCAATTGCTTGGTCTAGGACTGCTGCTGCTGCGCTAGCGCGCATATAGTGTTTCTCTAAATCGACAAAGTATTTCACTTTTCATACTCTCAGGGTTTTGCTGGATATCTACTCGTTAGGATGTTCAGTCTGTTCTTGATAGAGTCTTGGCCTCAAGCGCTGGCAAATCTAGCGTCTGTGATGGGGAATGGTGCAATCCATTTCTGTAAATTTTTTCACCCAATTAGGAGACTGTTATGCAACTGCATCTACTGCTTGGACTGCGACTATTGGCGGGTTGTCTGGCTCAATCTCTGCGGCAGTCAGATAGCCCTAGTTTTGCCACAGATATGTTCTGCAAACCTAAATTACGCTATCGATCATCATGTTGAACAACCCCGCTACAAAGTACCGACCCTTTACGCCTGTTGATTTGGCTGACCGCACTTGGCCGTCCCAAACCTTGACCCATCCACCGATTTGGCTGAGTACCGACCTTAGAGATGGCAACCAGGCGCTGATTGAGCCGATGTCTGTCCCCCGCAAGCTCAAAATGTTTCAAATGCTTGTGGCGCTGGGCTTTAAAGAAATTGAGGTTGCGTTTCCGTCCGCTTCACAAACCGATTTTGACTTTGTCCGTCATCTCATTACAGCGCAGCTCATTCCAGAAGATGTGACCATTCAGGTCTTAGTCCCTGCCCGTGAGTCTTTAATTCGCCGCACCTTTGAAGCCCTTCAGGGTGCGCGATGGGCGATCGTCCATTTGTACAATGCAACCTCTCCGGTGTTCCGCCGCACGGTGTTGGGGTTAGACCGTTTGGGTACAATTAACCTTGCGACCACTGCGGCAACGCTCTTGAACAAACTGGCAGCAGAGCAGCCCCAGACAAAATGGGTATTTCAGTATTCGCCAGAAACGTTTACGGCGACAGAACTTGAGTTTTCTAAAGACATTTGCGACGCGGTGTTAGACGTGTGGCGACCCACACCTAAACACAAGGCCATTATTAATCTTCCGGCAACGGTGGAGGTTTCAACCCCAAATGGCTTTGCCGATCAGGTGGAGTGGATGCATCGGCATTTGGCGCGGCGAGGCAGCGTTATTTTGAGTGTGCATACCCACAACGATCGCGGATGTGGCATTGCAGCGGCAGAACTGGCGCAGATGGCAGGGGCTGAGCGGGTGGAGGGTTGTCTGTTTGGGAATGGCGAACGCACGGGCAATGTAGATTTGGTGACGTTGGCGCTGAATCTTTATACCCAGGGTATCCATCCTGGTTTAGAGTTCTCTAACATCAACGAAGTGGCGCGAACCGTGGAGGACTGTACGCAGTTGCCCATTCATCCTCGGCATCCTTATGTGGGCGATCTGGTGTTTACGGCGTTTTCGGGTTCTCATCAGGATGCGATTAAGAAGGGGTTTGCCGTTCAACAGCCGGATGCAGTTTGGGAAGTGCCCTATTTGCCTATAGACCCTGCTGACGTGGGACGCAGCTATGAGTCGGTGATTCGGGTAAATAGCCAGTCTGGCAAGGGCGGAATGGCGTTTTTGCTAGAGCGCAATTATGGTTTAGTGCTGCCTCGACGCC
>JAGVDA010000499.1 GCA_020058975.1 Thermosynechococcus sp. WC_1
CCATCAGCACCTTTACTGCCGATGACGGCAGCGAAGCTGAAATGATTATGCCGGGCGATCGCATCAAAATGACCGTTCAGCTCATCAACCCCATCGCAATTGAGCAAGGCATGCGCTTTGCAATTCGTGAAGGTGGTCGCACCATTGGTGCAGGCGTTGTGTCCAAAATTATCAAATAGTTGAAACAGGCTAATCTGTACGGCTAAGCGATATTAAAAGGTGCTGCGAAGAAGTTTAGAACTCCTTCGCAGCACCTCAACCTGAACCTTGAAAATCAAAAGAGAATTGGTGATATGTCAACGTCAACTTTGCAACAGCAGAAGATCCGAATCCGTCTGAAAGCCTTTGATCATCGTCTGCTGGATGCATCCTGCGAAAAGATTGTAGAAACTGCCAAGCGCACCGAAGCCACGCCCGTTGGCCCGATTCCTTTACCGACTCGCCGCCGCATTTACTGCGTGTTGCGATCGCCTCACGTCGATAAGGATTCTCGAGAGCATTTTGAAACCCGTACCCATCGCCGCATCATTGACATTTACCAGCCCTCTCCTAAAACCATTGACGCGCTAATGAAGCTGGATCTGCCTGCTGGTGTTGATATTGAAGTCAAGCTTTAGTCTCATTTAGTCCAACTTGGATTTTTTTACTTGAAGAACCGCTCAAAACCTTAAAACGTTTTGAGCGGTTCTTTTTAGAATCCCGATCCCTCAAAAATCTAAAGGACAAGCATTTTTGCACCTTCGCCTCCCCTTGTCATCGAAAGATGGGCTAGAGTAAAGGAGAATACACCCCTACGGATTCAAAAATAGAGCTTCCAGCATGGCTTTTTCATCTTCTATCGCCGTTCGAGAACTGCCCATTTTTCCGCTTCCAGAGGTGGTTCTATTTCCAGGACGTCCCCTGCCGCTTCACATTTTTGAATTTCGCTACCGAATCATGATGAACACGATTTTGGATAGTGATCGCCGTTTTGGGGTCTTGATGTGGGATCCAATTCAAGGAAAAGCCACCAACATCGGATGCTGTGCCGAGATTGTTAAATTTGAGCGGATGCCCGATGACCGCTTAATGGTGGTTTGTCTGGGGCAACAGCGATTTAGAGTATTAGACTACACCCGTGAAAAACCCTATCGGGTTGGGTTGGTAGAGTGGATTGAAGATCTGCCGCAGCCGAAAGATTTGCGATCACTTGCGAAAGACGTACAGCGTTTGCTGCGTGATGTAGTGCAGCTCTCGGCGAAGTTGACAGAGCAAGAAATTTCTTTGCCGGACGATGTCCCTACTCTGCCCACGGAGTTATCTTACTGGGTTGCCAGTAATTTTCATGGGGTTGCTTTAGAGCAGCAGGCACTCTTAGAAATGCAGGATACCGCAGAGCGACTGGAGCGTGAGGTAGAGATCTTAACTTCTACACGCAATCATTTAGCCGCTCGTACCGTTCTCAAAGATACGTTAGGCGACTCAGAAGATAGCTTGCAAGATTAGGGCTTCGCGTTATCGACGGTCGATAAAATCTGAACGGTGCTGTAGCTGCCCAGAATTTTCAGTCGTTCGGCATCCTGACGCAGTAAGCTCACCGCAGACTGCATTGCCTCTGTTTCTAACGCGGCTTCGGCATCAATAAAAAAGACATACTCGCCCAAAGATCGCTTGGTCGGGCGTGACTCAATTCGGCTCAGGTTAATATCGCGCGCTGCAAAAATCTGGAGCTGTGTGACCAATGCCCCGGGTGAATTTTGGGGCAGACTAAACGCCAGAGATGTATAAATTGGCGCACCCGCAATCGCCGGAATGTCGAGCGCAGACTGGGGTTGGCTGATCACTAAAAAGCGGGTGCAGTTATCTGCGTAATCTTGAATGGCTGTGGCAAAAATGGGCAGGTTATAAAGGTGGGCTGCTCTTTCGGAGGCGATCGCCGCCACTGACGCATCCATCTCCACATATTTCAACGCTTCGGTTGTGGAGTGAGTAGAAAGAAGCTGGGCATGGGGTAGGTTCTGATGCAGCCACTGCTGACACTGCCCTAGCGCTTGAGGGTGAGAATAAACCGTTTGAATTGTGCCTAATTGCGTGGCTTGAGCAACCAAAACATGGGCAATGGGCAGCACGAGAGCCTGACGAATTTGAAGGGTATCTAGCTGCCAAAGAGTATCTAGCGTGGTTGTCACACTGCCTTCAATCGAATTTTCGACGGGGACAACTGCTACCGCTGTCTGGCCTTGAGCAACGGCGTGTAGAGTTTGATCAATGCTCGGAAAGGGAACGGGCGTGGGGGCAAACTGCTGCATTTTGTCTGACCACCACTGAGCATAGGTCAAGGCTGCCTGTTCAGTGTAAGTACCTGCTGGCCCAAGATGAGCAATTGTAAAGGTCATGGGCGTATTTTGGCGCTATTTAGAAAAACTTACCTTCTGTCCAATCATTCTGCCGGAGAAGGTTAGAATCAAAAGCATAGCTTATTAGTATGCCCATTTATGCGCGCAACTTTCACAGCCTCCCAATCTGTTTCAATCTTAGTGCCGACTGCCGCCGTGCCCATTCAGCACTACCTTAGGCAGCCTCAACGATTGGTGCAGGCTTTGACAGAACCCAGTCAAATTGAGACGCTAAATGAGCATTGCTATCGGCTCAAGCTAAAGCCTCGGCAGTTTTTGATGTTTAACCTCCAGCCTACGGTAGATATTCAACTACAGCCTAAACCTGATGGCACCGTCTTCTTAACGTCCAACACTTGTGAGCTGCGCGGTATTGACTTTGTAAATCAGCGATTTCGATTGGCGCTAGAAGGGGTGCTATCTCCTCAATCGAAAGAAGGTCAAACTTATTTAGAGGGGCAAGCTGACCTTGAAGTTCAGGTCGATATTCCACCCATCTTGTGGATGACACCAAAGGCCATTATAGAAACGACAGGAAATGGACTGCTTAAAAGCATTTTAATGACCGTAAAGCAGCGCTTAGTCTATCAATTGGTTTTAGATTACCAACAGTGGGCTTTTACGGAGGTTAACCCTCCGGTAGCAATTCAGTCGCTCTCACTCAATTCATCTAGCATTTAGCAAAAATATAGCCTCCGAAATCACGATAAAGCCGCCTGATATCTTACAAATATCAGGCGGCTTTATGACTTTGATGCCTAAGGCTTAGAAGAAGGAGATAATTCTGGACTCGCAGAAGCTGCTGGACTGCCTGCGTTAGAACTGCCTTCTGTACCGCTGGAGCTAGAGGGCGCTACAGAAGAAGAGGGGGCGCTGGGTATTGTGATATTAATATTGGGTTGCGGTGCGGTTGCCTGTGGAACCGGAACCGGCACTAGTTCTCGAGTTTTCTCCTCACGAATAATCGTTTGCTTTTCAGCAGGAGAAGAACTCGGTGCGGCAGTAGGGCTAATGGCAGGAGTGACAACCGGAGCCGATTCATCACGGCGACTCAGGTATAAAAAAGCGCCCGCAAGAGTAGCAACCGCAAGTGCTAACAAAATACCGATCGTCATTCCGCTTAAGGCAGCAGAGTCCTCTCGCTTAGCGTTTTCGTTTTGAGCAACATATCTTTGCGCATCAAGACGTTCTTTATCTTTACCGTAGGACATTTTTGTAGTTTCAACTCCTCTGAACTGCGAATGGTAAAACCTGTTTTGGAAATCGCTTATGGAGCCTTTGAAGGATTTCCTGGAGACTCTAAATCGCCTGGAACTTCAACATACATTTCAGGCTCAACAGCGTAATTATTGGCTAAACCTTCTTTATCTACGGTAAAGCCGCCAGTTGTATCAATGCTGTCTTCGTCTGCTTGCTCGTCAGGAAGCTGCTTATACTTGTCACCTTCTCGCGCCTTGCGTGCTGCGGTTTCCGCAGGAACGATATGAAGATCATAGGTATCTACAGCAGCAGAAGTTTCGGTGGTATCGGCAGGAGTGTTTGTAGAATCTTGCATGGGATTATTCCTCTTGATTTAAAAATTTAAGTGGCATTGACAAGTGACATTGATGAATCACCGGTCAAATGGCTATTTCTCTACAAGGGCAGCTTGGCCTGCTTGCGGCGCGCGTAAATCTTGTAAAGAGAGTTTTGGCGTTTCGGTATAGACCGAGTTAAGCAGCAGGTCAAGCACATCAGACTGTCGAGCGCTGCTGATGGCCTGATGGGTAATCAGCTCACCCACATTCAGAATGACGTTGTCAGCCTGATCTAAAATGACCCGCGTTACAGGTCTACCTAAGGCACCCTTGATCCGCTGATCTTCGATGGCTTCAGCGCTACGACCCTGGAGTTCGTTGGCTGTTTCTTTGACCTGAATCCATAAGCTCTTAGCGTTTGACTGAATCTGTTCACCCGTAGATTGGGTGGTTGCTTTGAGCTTTGAGCCTGTCACATTGGTCAATTGCTGGGTGCGATCGCGCATAGCATCACCCTTAGACAGACCAACGGCATTGAGGATGGCCTGCTCTTTGTGATAGGTTTTGGCACGTTCAATTACCATTTCGGTAACAATTTGACCGGGTGCCGCAATAATGAGTCCACTGTCTGTACGAACCACTTGCTGCACTCGTCTGCCCAGCGCCTGATCAATCCCTAGGGTGGCAACAGCACTAGTAATGCGATCGCCCATTTTTTCTGTAATGCTACCGCCTGCTGCTCGATACACCGCATCTAAAACACCGAGAGACTCTGCACTCTCAAGAATATGAGGCGTAATCAGATCGCCCTTGAGCAATAAGAGAGAACCACGAGAAGCTTCAACCGATTCTTGAGCAATTTTGCCTAGGGCAAAAGCTTTTTGCTCAGAAGGATCAACAACGGCGTTGGTGACTGAGGTGGTGGCGCTGCGTGCAAGTTCATCAACTTTTCGGCTGGTTGCATCCGCAGCGAGTTGAGTTTTTTCAGTCGCAGCAGCCTTAAATTCTTCTAGCTTCTCACTGGCGACTTCAGAAGCAGCCTGGACTTTTTCACTGGCAACGATCTTAAATTCCTGAAGCTTTTCGCCCGTTACCTCAGCCGCTACTTGCGCCTTTTCAGTGGCAGTAACCTTAAAATCCTGAAGTTTATCGCCCGTAGCCTGCCCTAACTCTTGAAGCTTATCGCCTGTAGATAGAGCGGTGTCTTGAACCTTGGCGCTGGCGCTTTGCACTGCACCCTTAATACCGCCAACCTGCTCTTCCATGTAGTCGGCGGTTTGAGACGGCACAAAGGCAACATCTTCTCCAATTTTGAGGGTTTGAATGGCAGGGACAAAAGAACGACCAGAGTAGGCATCTGCAAATAGCCCACCAGAAACTTCGTAGCCTTCAACTGATCCCGTCCGTTCATCAAAGTACAGGTCAACCATCGTTCCAAGATCACGACCGTCTGTGGTCATGATGCGGGTGCCTTTAAGAATATTGTTGTGCTTCAAGATTTGTTCGATGACCGTAATCTCGTTAGCGCTAATGACGCACTCTTTGGAGGGGACAATAACGGCATCAGGCCCAATCGCTTTAACGTCTTTAAGCAAAATTACTTTAGCACTGCTGAACCAGCCTGGTTCTTCAAGTAGAAGACCGATAAGCTGATTGCTGTTTTGGTCAAATACAAGATCTTTGACTTTATCAAATCGTTCACCAGTGTCGTAAGCGACCACGGGTTTTTCTAAAATATCTCGTCCTTTTAGCATGACTTTGCACTCTCTAAATTCACTATAAGAAATTAACTTTAAACCTAATATTGAAGCGTTTTAACAGAGAGAGAAGTCACCGCAAAGGGCTGTAAAGACTGGCTCATAATCTTTTGATCCTTGCCCCAGCCTGGGACGAAATTGGTGTAGCCGAAGTACTCAACGCCTCCAGCTGCAGCAACAATTGCAGCCACTAAAACAACACCTGATACTAATCCGCCGTTCGACTGTTTTCCAACAAGCCTTGGCATAGCCGTCTCCTAAAGTAAAAAACGTAGTGAGTTAGAGTAAAAAATGCTGTTTCTCTCTTTACGCAAGCTAAGGATGTTAAGCTTCAGTGCTTCAAACTTCTTTAGCTTGAGTAAAGTGAGAACTTTCAATCATCAACTAGTTGATGATTTCCTTAGCTTTATCCTTTATATTCTCAACACTGTTTCGCACTTCTGCTTCTGCTTGCTTAGCCTTCCCTGCTGCCTTGTCTTCAGGATTTCCCGTTACTTCTCCAACCGCTTCTTGAAGTTTGCCTTCAATATTTTTGGCAGCAGCTTTGATCTTGTCTTCAATGCTCATAATGTCTCCTAAGTGAATGCAATACATTCAAAATATCTTTTGAATACACTTAATCTATCTTTTTCATCTTCGATAGATATCTCCTAAATGATTCATTTGTATGTACCTAAAGAGACGGACTAAAAAAAACTATGATGAAATTCTCTCTCTCTTTAGATAGATAAAGTTAAACTTTACGCTTTTCGTTTAGGGTTTTGCGATCACAAAAAAAGGGCTGAGGAATACTCAGCCCTTTTAAGGTGTGACTAAACGTAGTAAGTCTACGCGTTAGGATCGCCAAGCCCAGGCGTTTCAGATTTTTCTACTTTGGGGATAAATTCAGGACGCTCCTTGTCTTCCCAACCTGCGGGACGCTTGGAGTTGTACCATGCCAGTGAGCCAAGACCTACAGCAGCAGCAAACCCCACCACCATTACAATTGGCAGTAGAACAGACCCAAACTGTGTACTCGTCTGTGACGCGGCTTCTAACGTTTCAACGCTTTGAACCATCAATAGATTTAGCATCAGATTCTCTCCTTAATTTATGTTGAGGGCTGCGGTTTTTTAGGCTAAAACTTTTGCCTTAGACCAGACGCCGTTTTCATCTTCGTCATAGCGCTCATGAATGACAGACCAAGCCGCTTGCTCTGCTTTTAGAACATCGTCAGATGTTTGGAGAGCTTGGTTGTACTGCTCAATAAAAACGGTCTGAGCTTCTGCTGAAAGGTGCGATCGCACTTCGGCTGATAAGTTCTCTGGGTCGTTGCAGCGTCCCGCACAGGGACGAGGCAATGCTGATTCACTGGTATGAATTTCTTCACCGCCAGCACTTTCTAGTAAAAGCTGATACTCTCCTGTTCGATCAGCGGGTACCTCAACCATCAGAACAAATTCTCCTGCCTGAAGTCGCGTTTGGTAAATTGCGGCCTTCTCTTCCGGCATTCCTAATGCCGCTAGGGCAGACACTAGACCTGCGCCAGCGCTGCCTGCGATCGCCCCACTCGCCGCCCCAATCAGCACAGCACCGATAGGACCTGCTGCCACAATCGGACCAACAAAGGGCACAAACAAAACGCCTACGCCCGTCAGCAAGCTCAAAAACGAGCCAAATAGCGAGCCAAAAATAGCACCATTGCGTAGACCGCCCAAAATGACATCTTTCTTGGTAATGAATCCAGAAATTCGAGTTTCTGACTGAAAGTTTTGACCCATCACCGAAACATGATCGCTAGGAATTCCTCGATCAAGTAGTCGTCTAATCACGCCGTCTACCTGCTTTTCCTCTTGAAAGACGGCTGAGATAGTTCGGTCTGCGGTAAATTGCTCTGCCATAGTCGCGACTCCTTTCACTAAACTTCAAATGTTTTAGTCCGATTGATGACTTAAGATGCTTTACACACCAACAGCAGCTTTCTGACTTAGGCTAGGCGCACGACCATCAGACTGTACTGCTTCCCCTTCGATGAAAGAGCGCAACATCCACGCAATGCTCTCATGCTGTTCCATCAGTCCAGTCAGAAAATCTGCGGTTCCATCATCTTTAAAGGTTTCGTTACACTGTGCGACGTGTTTGCGTAGGTTACGAATGATGGTTTCGTGATCTTTGACCAGACGAGACACCATTTCTGTCGCGTTGGGAATATCGCCAGAATGCTCTTTAATGGACGCCAGATTCAGAAATCCTTCCATTGTGCCAACGGGATAGCCACCTAACATCCGTACCCGTTCGGCACAGGCATCAATGGTTAGCGTCAGCGTCTCGTACTGCTCTTCCCAAAGCTGGTGAAGTGTACGAAACTGAGGCCCCACTACATCCCAATGGTATTTTTTGGTTTTAACGAGAACTAGATATAAGTCTGACAAATCTTGATTCAGCAGGGTAATCACACCTTCTCGCTGCTGATCGTTTAAGCCGATATTAATACTATGCACTTGCAATACCCTCTAAGTTTGGAGAACAACTGGCAACTCCCTAACAGTTCACCAAATTTAGGCGCGAAGACACATCACTCTAAAGATCAAAGAGAGCTAACGTTCATCTCTGTCAGATGATATACGCACAAATCTTATTGAGCAATTTAATCTCAAAAAGTTTTCTGTGTTGCAAGCTCATGCATATTCAAGAAGACTTAAAAAAATGTTCATAACGCTCAAAACATTACCGATTACTGAATTAAGTCAGGATAACGCTGCGCAAGATCTTGAACCTTAGCGACTGCTCCCCAACGTCTCCAACAGTCATAGGCCGATTGCATATAAATTTGTGCAGTTCTATTTTTGCCCCATTCAATATAAAAATGGGCAGCGCATTCACTCGCAAGTGCTTCAGAATTTACACAGTTTCTCTGTCGGGCAATTTCAATCGCATTGTCATAAAATGGAATTGCCTGATGCCATTGCCGAAATACTCGATGCCGTTCTGCTTGAAGAATTGAACAATAAAAATCAATTCCATTTGGAGAGATTTTTGATCGCCAGGCTAGATATTTCTGAGTTTTTGTAATCTTTTTCAACAATATTCGCTGACGATAACGAGAACACCGCGAATATGCTGCTAAGCAAACCATGCTTTCGATACACGACATCGGCACAATTGCAAAAGATGCTGAATTACCAG
>JAGVDA010000474.1 GCA_020058975.1 Thermosynechococcus sp. WC_1
CCCCCGTTTTTTCGCGTCCTTCTGCGGTGCGATCCATTTCGCTTTTACCCGCTGCTTCGGCTTGGTATGCCTTAATCGCTTCAGCTTGAGCAGGGGTGGTTAATTTCTCAACCAAAGGATGTTCTGGCGAAATTACCATAAATGTCGCACCCCAAAGGGTATCGGGGCGAGTGGTAAAGACCGTGAGATCATCCCCATCTTGGGTCGTGAAGGTGACGTGGGCACCAATAGATTTCCCAATCCAGTTGGCCTGCATCAGGCGCACCCGTTCCGGCCAGCCGTTGAGCTGATCTAGGTCTTGCAAAAGCTGCTCGGCGTAGTCTGTAATTTTGAAAAACCACTGGCGCAACTGCTTACGCTCTACCTTTGCCCCCGATCGCCAAGATTTCCCTTCGCTATCGACCTGCTCGTTGGCTAAGACGGTCTGGTCAATCGGATCCCAGTTAACCAAAGCCTCTTTTTGGTAGGCCAAGCCCATCTGCAAGAACTGCAAAAACAGCCACTGCGTCCATTGGTAATAGTTTGGCGAGCAGGTCGTGACTTCTTTGTCCCAGTCAAAGGAGATGCCCAAATCCTTGAGCTGTTCGCGCATCTGGTCAATGTTGGCGTAGGTCCACGTTGCAGGTGGGATGTTCCGCTCGATCGCCGCATTCTCCGCAGGCAACCCAAAGGCATCCCAACCCATCGGGTTTAAGACACGAAAGCCCTGCATCCGCTTATGGCGAGCAATCACGTCCACGATGGTATAGACCCTGACGTGCCCCATGTGGAGGTTCCCAGACGGATAGGGAAACATAGACAGGGCATAGAATTTGGGCTTGCTGCTGTCGGTAACGGCTTCATGCAGCTTTTGGTCTGCCCAGATTTTTTGCCACTGTTTCTCTATCTTGGCGGGGCTATATTGGGACTCCACGAATCACTCCTGCGATTGGATTTGCATCCTTTCATTTTAGAGTCTCGTTTGCCAACCAGCTTCACACACACTCAATAGTTCCCCAAAAAAGGGAAAGACCCCGAATTCCTGAGTGTTTGTGGGCGTAGCCGCTCTCAAAGAACTAGGGGATTCGGGGGTATGTTCTAGGCAGTCCTACGATTCTTCGCTCAATTCTCCTGATTGCTTCATCAATTTCAAGAAATAATTAGGATGCCAGAAGTGTTGTGATCGCTTCTTGTGACATGAGCTGTCGAAAGTCTAAAATTTCAACTAAAACCAGTTTATCATTATGAGAATAATGCAAAATAACGGCTCCTTCTTCTTCAGCATAGGCAATGGACTCGTTAGAAAGTTCGATTAAAAGTGCATCGGCATCTTTGCTATAGCTAATCTTTTTCATATCTAGACTTCCTTCCAGGATAAAGTGTGATGATAAAAATAAACGTACTGAATTCTCGATAGACGACTCGAAGCACTAAGTTTTTATCTAATTGTTTCTGTGCGATCAGTTTATTTTCTTCTCTGGCTTCCAGTTTTTCAGGGAATCTTACGGTTTCTATTACAAAGGCTGGATCGATGGTTAATTCGTGAGTGGCTAAAATCTCCATTTTTAATTGAGCATGATCGCTAAAGCGAATTTCTTTCATTTGTCTTCTAGAATTTATATTTCTTCTTTGGTTACGCCATAGCGTTGTTCATATTCTGGTTTTAGACGGCGCAATTTTTTGATTACATCGTTGCCTGTTATGATGTCACTCACTTAGTTTGACTCCTTAAATATTTATATTGCCGCACAGTTGAATTTCACTCAATCGGGAAACCAGGAATAAGTGCATCAATCTCTACCATGAGCTGCATGGTTTCTTTGAGGGCTACGACTACTTTTTGATAATGTAAGACATCATCAAACGACAGAGTACGCTTGGCTTTTTTACGATCTTTTAGCCATTTATCTAAAACTTGGTAGCCACCAATCTTAAATGTCCAGACTTCAGGAGTAATGCCTTCAAAATAGCGCTCTTTGTTGATATACACTCGCTGCTCTGTGGGTTTATAGGTTACTTCGGTGACGGCATTATCATCACCGCCGCCTATTTTGGTGATGAGTTTATTGAGTTTTTTAGACTTCATTAGGTGCAGTTCTACTAATGCCTGACCTTTTTCGCCTAGATCTTTGAATAGCTGATCGCTGCTGGTAAGGGGTACGCGAGGAAAGTCGATTTTGAGGAATTCGGCGTAGCGTTGGCGATAGGTGGGGCTATGAAAGATAGCATAAATGTAGTAAAAGATGGCTTCTGGTGTGGGGGTATAGCCAAGTATTTCTTTAATTGAATCAGTAAACTTCAGAGAAAAATTTGGATTTCTCCCAACAAATAAACTACCTTGTTGATTTTTGGTGTCTGGGTAGGTATATAAAGGAAAAACGTAGCTTCTTCGGGTTGACTCGACCGTTTTTGTTTCAACTATATATTCAGTAGCTAAGACAGCATCAAAATCAAGTGTTGTACGGACTTTACTAGTTGCTAATCCCAGATTCGGTTCTAGCAAATGAATCATGTTATTTCTAGGAAAATCAATACAACTAGAATTATAAAAAATATGTCTAATATCAAATGGCCGATATAAGCAAAGACGAAAATCTGAAAGCCATCGTTTATCCAGGCTCAATGCTCTTCGAGTTTTATGTAGGCTCCAATCACGATTGTCATGCAATTCAAATTTATTTTTAATTTCCTGATCTGAAACTTGTAAATTAGCTAGTTCTTCTATCTTTGATTTAAGTTGGGCTGGATCATAATCAATAACTAACTCATCTCTGTGAGTTGTAAAACCACTAGAGTTTACAACAAAAATATTCTCAAGAGAGTACAATTTATGATATTCAAATGATAAGTCAAAATCTTTAGGAACAAAGAAATAGTGAGGAAAGCTAGGATTAAGCTCCTGCCAGTTTATCGATTCAAAATTACTATTATGGAGAAATCCATACTTGTCTTTTCTAGAAGCATAGATTTCATGATGAAAAATTTTTCCAAATTTATTTTCATCCTTGCTTTTAATTAATCGAACAGCCAATAAAATAGAGACTCCTTGCTGGATATCAAACACATTTTCATCGTATATATTCTTACTATCTGCTTCTTGCAATGAGCCACCGTGTAAGTCAATAATATAAATCTGATCGAAGTCTCGCAAAAGTTCTTCTCTCATACCTCGATGTAGTGAGCCACTAAGATACGAGTGATTTGTGATGAACCCTAAAATTCCGTAACCTGTCTTTTCAATTCGATGATGGGCAAAGCGAATAAATTTAATATAGTCATCATCTAAAGGCTGAATATTTCTTTCACCTTCTAATCTAACTCTTCCTTTATAACGCTCCACCAGTTCACCAATATAAGTAAACTCGCTAATATTCTTCCCTTTTCTGGCTAACTTTATGATTTTTTCCCAGTTTTCTCCTGTATATTTAATGTCTGCTAAGTACTTCTCATCTTGATTAGCTATTCTTTTTCGTCTAGTAGCATTCAGTGAACTTTTTGCATACGGTGGATTGCCAATGACTACCATGATTGGTAGATCCTGCTTGATCACAGATGCTTCATTCGCCTCCTGCGCCACAAACTGCCCAAACAAAATCTCCGACTTCTTCAGCGCCTCATCCAGCGTATTGGTAAGGTAAATACCCAACCGCTGTTTACCCTTAAACTGGTAGCCCAACTCCTGAAGCTGTAGCCCTAGCTTAAGATGGGCAATGGCATAGGGAGCCATCAGCAGCTCAAACCCAAACAATCGACCCAGCAAATTGTCTCGTACATAGCCATCCCACTGACCCGCCATGCCCATCGCTTCAAGATTGCGATAAATCTGCTTCACTACCTCATACAAAAACGTCCCCGTCCCCGTTGCAGGGTCTAAAATCTGCACCCTCGGCTTTTGCGTTACAGGGTCTTTGCTGTAGTCTGCCAACCCCAACGGCAAATCAAAGCGATCTTTCAGAATGATGTCTACAGACCGCACAATAAACGACACCACAGGCTCCGGCGTATAGTAAACACCCCTACTCTTTCGCAGCGCCGCATTGTAAGCTGCCAAAAACGTCTCATAAAAATGCACCACCGGATCTTCTTGGCGAGTGCGCCGACCAAAATTTTCTAAAATGCTGCCCATCTCCACCTGAGACAGTAATTGAACGAGATCATCGATCGCCCAATCAATTTGGCTTATCGCATCCGTTTCAACAATCGTATTAAACAGCCGCTTCAAAAATGGATTTGTGGCTGGGATATAAGTGCCAGCAGTCCGCCGCGTAAACAGCTCACCGTCAGGGTTTTGAGCATGACCCACCCGCGCCGCAAATAGCCCATAAGAAATTGTCTGCGCGTACATATCCGCAAAATCAACATCGTTTAGATCGGGCAGCAGCACCTCACTAAACCCCTGCTTAAGCTGATGTAGTTCACCATCGGTCGCCTCCAACTCCAGCGCCGTCGTCGTCGCTAACCGAATCGCCTTCGTCAACCGCGCCATCTGTTTCGCCAACGCTTCAGGGCTGCTAATTATTTCACCCCTGTAGTTCAGAAACTGATCTAGCAGCGCCGCAACCTTCTCAGCCCCCGTAACCTGAAGCTTATTGTCGTGACGTTCTGCAAGCGTCTCCTTCTGCCTGCGCTTGCCATCCACATACCAGCGAAACTCTAGATAATTAGTCAGCACCAAATTCGGGAACGCCTCTAAATAGCGTTTGAGCTGATCTGTTTTTTCAATTTGATCGAGATCTAGCCCCACATCCTTGGCTTCTACATAGCCCACCAACATCTCTCGCCGTGTCACCGTAAAGTCAGGAATCCCCGCCTTATTGCCCTTCTCTTCAATGACTGCATCAATTTCTTGCGCCGGATCATCCAGTAAATTCTTTAGCGCTGGATAATGGCTGCGCTCACTCCCTTTTTGCAGATTCTTTTGAATGGATTTTAGGTAAACATCAAACGTAAGAGATGGCATTAAAGATAATGTTCCTGATTTTTGCTCAGCCGCCACTCTTTATATTTTGCTATAGGCTATCAGCATTAGACTATTAGCATCAATCCTAGCTCTCTCATCCCTAATGGCTAATTCCGGCTCCCCTCTCCCGTTCTGGGAGAAGGGTTGGGGGTGAGGGGCTTAAATTTTGTCAGTCAACCAGCCTCGCACTTCTTTCCAATAGTCCCCAAAAAAAGGAAAGACCCCGAACCCCCCTTTTTCTGAACGTAGCCGCTTTGAAAAACTAGGGGTTCGGGGTTCTCTTCTACGTAAGTCCTATCTAATCAACGCCTTCAATGCGGTCTTCAATTTCTTGGTAGAGATCGCGCAGCATTTGCAGGTTTTCTTCGCTGGTTTCCCAGTAGCCGCGACCATTCACTTCCAGTAACGTCGCCACCATCTTACGGAACGAGTGCGGGTTCAGGTTTTTGAGGCGATCGCGCATGGCCTCATCTTCGATAAACGTCGTGTTCACATCTTCGTAAACCCAGTTGTCTACCGCACCTGCTGTGGCTGACCAGCCACTGGTATTCACCAAGCGCTTCGAGAGTTCCCGAACGCCCTCGTAACCGTGGCTGAGCATCCCCTCATACCACTTAGGGTTCAGCATTTTGGTACGAGCATCTAACCGCACCGTTTCTGAGAGCGTCCGCACCTGAGCATTGGCTGTGGTGGTGTCGGCAATAAAGGAAGTGGGCTGTTTGCCGTCATCCCGCAGCTTCGCCACAATTTTGGTGGGGTCAGAGTCAAAGTAGTGGCTCACGTCCGTGAGGCTGATTTCTGAAGAATCTAGGTTCTGGAACGTGACTTCGACGGTCTTGAGCGTCGTTTCAAAGATGGCGCGGGACTGATCCATCGTGCCAGGGGAATCGGCGGAGAAGGCAAAAGATTTACGGGTAAGGTACATCTCTTGCAGCTCAGCTTCGTTCTCCCACGTACCGTTTTCTACTGCCAGACTGACGTTAGAAGAGTAAGACCCTGAGGCGTTGGAGAAGACGCGAGTTGCGGCCTGCCGTAGTTCAATGCCCAAATCTTCAGCCTGCTTGAGGGCATGCTTACGCACAAAGTTCATCTCTAGCGGCTCATCGGCTTCTGCCGCCATTTTGACGGCCTGATCGAGAAGCGCCATCTGGTTAATAAACAAGTCACGGAATACGCCAGAGCAGTTGACCACCACGTCAATACGGGGGCGACCCAGTTCTTCTAACGGAATTAGCTCAACTTTATTGATGCGTCCCAAAGAGTCGGCCTTTGGCAGAACGCCCACCATCCACATCACCTGAGCGAGAGATTCACCATAGGTTTTGATGTTGTCGGTTCCCCACAGCACCATCGAAATGGTTTCGGGCCAGGCACCCCCGTTATCGCGCTGCTGACGTGCCAACAGACGGTCTACCACGACCTTGGCTGAGGCGATCGCCGCTGTTGTTGGAATCGACTGCGGATCTAGCGCATGAATATTCTTGCCTGTGGGCAGCACATCGGGGTTACGGATGGGGTCGCCACCAGGCCCAGGCAAAACGTACTCGCCTTCGAGTGCCTGCAAAAGCGCACCCAATTCGTTATCCGCCACAATTTGTTTGAGACAGAACTCAAGGTATTCCACCAAAGGCTTGAGGGTTTCAGCGGTAATGGCCTTATAGCCCAACCCGTGAAGTGCTTCAATCCAGGGTTCTTTACGCCCCATGTTAAAGAAATTCAGAATCGAAACTTTTTCGATCCGCCCTTCGGCGTTGGCTTGCTCTTGTACTAAGGCTGAAACCGCCGCACGGGTTGCCATCGTGATGTCGTTGAGCAACTGCACGTCATCCAGAATGCCGTTATCGCTATTCTGGAAAACCTCGTCCATGTCCCGTCCGATGCTTTGAGCCAACAGGCTGGGCAAGCTCAAGATGCCTTCTTCCGCACGATCAAGACTGGCAATATTGACTAGAGTGGCGATCGCCTCATCTGCGGTCGGTGGCTTGCCCACCACATGCAAACCACAGGGCAGTAATCGCGCCTCAATTTCCATGATCTTGATGTAGACCTTACCCACGAGGTTATCGCGATCCTCAGAGGACATGTCTTTGGTATCACCCTCTGGCAAGTCAATGTCCTTGTCGAGGTTGACGATGCGGGCTTGGTCCATGATGGAATTGGCGATCGCCGCGCCTCGTCCACTGTCTTTGAGGGTTTGGTAAGAGGCAATAAGCTCACCCAGTTCCTTTAACCCTTTGTATAGACCCGCATTTTCAGCAGGGGGCGTGAGGTAGCTAATGGTGTTGGCGTAGCTGCGGCGTTTGGCGATCGTCGCCTCAGAAGGGTTATTGGCGGCGTAGTAGTAAAGGTTAGGGATATTGCCGATGAGATTATCGGGGTAGCAGTCGCCAGACATACCCATTTGCTTGCCAGGCATAAACTCTAAAGAGCCGTGGGTGCCGAAGTGAAGCACCGCATCTGCACCCCAGACCTGATTGAGGTAGGTGTAGTAAGCCGCAAAGCCGTGGTGAGGGCTGGCAGAGCGAGAGAACAGCAGACGCATGGGGTCGCCTTCGTAGCCAAAGGTGGGCTGTACGCCGATGAATACATTGCCGTAGTGCTTCCCAAACACCAGCATATTTTGCCCGTCGGTGTTGAGCTGCCCTGGGGGTGGCCCCCAGTTTTCTTCGAGGCGCTTGGAGTAGGGGGTGAGTGCTTCGTATTCCCGGATGGGCATCCGGTAGGCGATGTTTAGCTCAGGGCTGTTGTACTGCGCTTGGGCATCGTGAAGGATATCCTGCATCAGCACTTCAGCGTTTTCGGGTAGCTCACCCAGGTCATAGCCGTTGCGCTTGAGGGCTTCAAGCACCTTGTAGATCGAGCCAAATACGTCTAGGTAGGCAGCAGTCCCAATGTTGCCCTTGTCAGGCGGGAAGCTAAAGACGGTAATGGCAACCTTCTTTTCAATTTTCGGTTTGCGGCGTAGGCTCGCCCACTTGATGGCGCGCTGTGCGACGGTTTCAATTCGGTCTTGGAGGGCGATCGATTTGCCCGTATTGCCATCTCGACCCGAAAGAATAATCGGCTCAATGGCTCCATCTAACTCAGGAATCGCAATTTGCAGCGCCACCTGAATCGGGTGCAGACCCAAATCGCTGTTTTCCCATTCTTCAGTGGTTTGAAACACTAGGGGCAGCGCCACCATGTAGGGACGGTTCAGCTTTTTGAGGGTTTCGATCGCCTTGGGATGATCTTGCCGTGCAGGGCCACCCACCATCGCAAACCCCGTCAAAGAAACGGCTGCATCAATAATAGGGACTTCGTTGCCGTTGCCCTTAGCAGGGTCAAAAAAGAACGCCTCTACGGGCTTGGAGAAATCTAGCCCACCTGCAAACACAGGAATCACCCGTGCGCCTTGAGATTCTAGCTCCTGCACCATCGCCACATAGTGAGCATCATCCCCTGTGACGAGGTGGGTACGCTGAAGAATGATGCCAATCGTCGGCGCGAGAGAATCTTTAAGGTCATCATCAATATCGCGACGAGAGCTAAACCAGTTGAGGTATTCCCGCACATCCTCAAACATTTCTGGGGCGAGGGGGTGCCAAATGCCCATATCGGGGTAGGTGACGGGTTCTTGGTAGGCAAGCGTCGCGTCGCCGTTAGAGTGTTTGCGGATGCCGTCGTCTTTAAAGACGTACTTATCAGCCAGCATCAGCAAGAAATTTTCGAGGTTTTCGGGGGAGCCGCCCAGCCAATACTGAAAGCTGAGCATAAAGTTACGGGCATCCCGTGCCTTATCCATGGGCAGATATTTCAGCACCGTGGGCAGCGTCCGCAGCAGCTTCAGCATTGCGTCCTGGAAGCCTGCGCCTGAGTTCTCCTTACGCTTCTTCATGAACTGGGAAATCATGCTTTTGGACTGCCCAATCTGAGACAGCGAGAAGCTTCCCATTTTGTTGAGGCGCATCACCTGAGGCATGGAAGGAAAGACAATCGCCGCATCCAGGCGATCGCGGTGAGGCTCCACAGCCGCCACCAGCTTATCTGCCATATCTTCTAGAAAAATCAGCGACCCGATGAAAATATTGGCCTCGGCAATGTCGCGCTCAAAGGCGGCGTAGTTTTCGGGCGATCGCAGTTCTTCAATCAAATAGCCGTTTAGTTCAATGGCTAGATTGGGATTGAACTGGTTAATGGAGGTTGCCGCAGCCGTCAGAGAACTTTGGTACTGAGGCTCTAACACGACATAGACCACCTTCATTAAGGCGCGTCCCTTGAGATCTTCGGGACTAACGTGCCTGATGGCGGACTTGACGTGGGTGAACATGCAGGAAAACTCCCTAAAGCGCTGAGTATAAAAGGATGCTGACTGAATTATTCTAAAACGCTGAGGCTACTCGAGCGCGTCGCCAACAGTAAGCTTCCCTTAAGGTTTAACAAAGAATCCTGGCAGGACTGGGTAGAAATACCTGAAGCGACACAAAATGATAGAAATTTTGTAATGAACTTTAAGGATTCGTTACGGTATTTGGGTCTACGTTGTTGACGATGCAGGTTCGGGTAGCGCGGGGTGGCTAGATCTCAATCTAGGCGATCGGCGGCAGAATGGCGGTTAAGGAGTTCATCTAAGTGCGATTCAAGATGGACTGAATGGTTTGTTTTAGAGCAGGCAAGTCTTCGGTGGCGGTGAGCCAAACTGCATCTAAGTCAACCCCAAAGTAATGATGAATCAGCTTGTCGCGCATTCCTGCGATCAGCTTCCAGGGAATGTTTGGATGGGACTGGCGCAGGTCTTCCGAGAGGCGTTTTGTGGCTTCGCCGATGATTTCTAGCTGTCGAATCACGCCATCTTGCACTAATGAACTTTGCTGAAATGCGGTCTCGTCAATGCCCGTGAGGTAGAGGTTGATTTTTGAGATTGCATCTTGAATGTGTTTGAGATAAAGGGTGTCAGTTTGCTTCATAAAGAATCTGAGCGTCGTGCAAAATGTTGTCGCGCAGGTGGGGGCTAAGGGAGGATTCTGTAACGAGGTCTACTTTGCGACCAATGGCGGTAGTGAGGGTTTGCTCTAGCTCGATGAGGGTAAGCAGGCTTTTTTTCTTAGAAAACTGAACCAATAGGTCTACGTCACTGTGCTCGGTTGCTTCGCCACGGGCGGTTGAACCAAATAGGCTGAGTTTAGCCACATCGTGCTGGTGACAAATATCAACTAAGGTCTGGGGATTGAGGGTTAAGGGCTGCATATTTGAGATTTCTACCCATCAGGTTTCTAAACTGGGCGGATCTTTTTTTAGCGCCGCTCTACTCGAATGACGAACATGCAGGATAAAGACTTGATTTGCTTTTACGGTAAACAAGGCTCTGTAATTTTTGGCTTTCCCAATCCATAGCTGCCGAATCTCTTGCTGAAATTCTTGAGCTTCGGGAGCAACCGCACAGCGATTGGGGAAAGATTCCAAAGAACGAATGGCTTCAATTAAGTCTTCGTACCATTGCTCAGCAGTGGTTGAGCCAATATTGTCTGCAATCCACCGAAAGGCGTTTTCAATTTCGCTTAGGGCTTGGGGCAAAATTTCAACTTGGTAGCTCATGCATTTTGCGACTGCCCTAGGTTTTTCCGCAGTTGCTCAAGCGCTTCAATGGCAGGGACGGCTTGACCTTCTGCTAGTTCAGTCAACCCTCGTTGAATGCCTGCAACGGTTTCTAGGTACTCTAATCGATCTAAAAGCGCTTGATAGCCCTCAGCACTTTGAACTACTAACTCAGATACGCCATTGAGGGTTAGAACCAAGGGGGATTTGGTTTCTTTCAGTCGTTCTAAGAAGTCGCTGGTGTTGCGCTTAAAGTTAGACAGGGAATTGATATCTCGACTTAGATTTAACATCAGGGTATTATCACTAAATTTGATGCTTATTTAATGATCCAGTGCTTGTTTTGATTTTGCAAGGGAGAAGCTAGGCTGAATCTATCCCGGATTAGCCTGAAGCTGCTTTAGCAATGCCTGCGTTGCCGGATGATCTGATAACTCAGCCTGCCGCCCATTCTGAAACGCTTTAGATAAGAAGGCTGCAAAGTTGATCAAAACTGTCTTGGTGTTGGGGTGCTCTTGACCTAAGCTTTGGGAAAAGATGTGGACTGCACGCCCATACAGCGGTTCTGCTTCACTGTAGCGGCTTTGGGATTTGTAGAGTTCTGCGAGATTGTTGAGGCTGGTGGCGACATTGGGATGGTCTTCCCCTAATTGGCGTTCCCAAATTTCCAGCGATCGCACGTACAGCGGTTCTGCTTCACCGTAGCGGCCTTGAGATTCGTAGAGTCTGGCAAGATTATTAAGGCTGGTGGCGACATTGGGATGGTCTGAGCCTAACTGACTTTCCCTAATCTCCAGAGATCGCACTAACAGCGGTTCTGCTTCACTATAGCGGCCTTGGAGTCGGTAGCATCCTGCGAGATTGTTGAGGCTAGAAGCAACGTAGAGATGGTTTGCACCTAACTGGCGTTCATCAATTTCAAGTGACCGTCTATGGAGTAGCTCTGCATCACTGTAACGACCCTGGAATTTGTAGAGTCCTGCAAGATTGTTGAGGCTGGTAGCGACAGAGGGATGGTCTACACCCAACTGATTTTCTAAAATTTCAAGTGATCGCACATATAGTGGTTCTGCTTCACTATAGCGGCCTTGGGATTCGTAGAGTCCTGCAAGATTGTTGAGGCTAGCAGCAACATTTGGATGATCCGTGCCTAACCGTTGTTCGCTAGTTTTAAGTGATCGCTTATAGAAAAAATCCGCTTCACTATATCGTTCTTGAGATTGGTAAAGTGATGCGAGATTGTTGAAGCTTGCAGCGGTATTAGGATGATCTACACCTAACTGATTTTCCAAAATCTCAAGTGATCTTAGAAAGAGTGTTTCTGCTTCACTGTAGCGACCTTGAGTTTCATATAGTCGTGCGAGATTATTAAGACTGGAAGCGACATCAGGATGATCTGTCCCTAACTGACGTTCTCTAATCTCAAGCGATCGCACATAAAGTGGTTCAGCTTCGCTAAAGCGGCCTTGGGACTGATAGAGATTACCTTGCCAACCTAGGCTATCTGCTAAGTCAGTTTCTAGCCCCAATGCTGTTTGAATATTCGCTGCTTTACGAAAGTAATCTAGAGCCTCTTGCAGTTCTGCACCGTACTGTATCGATTCACCCTGTTCTATGCGACTCGCACAAATTCTGCCCATGCGGTCATACAGAGTTGCTAAAAGTTTAGCATTACGTTCATCACCCAGCCTTGCTTCAGTTTTAGCAATGAGTTGCCGTAAATCTTCTAAAGGAATTGAGTCATCTTCTGTAACGGTCTGTAATCCAAGGGATTCAAAAGCCGGACGCAGCGGCTCAATATCCTGACTCGATACCGTTTCTGTTTTTTTAGAGGCAAACCGGAATACATCTTTGCGCCAACTCCAAAAGTCTGGAGCTTTTCGGCTTAATTTGGCTAAAAGTTGGGACGTAACCCACAGCACAATAGGGTACTGGAATGATCGCAGTGCTTCCCTTGTCCACTGCAAATAGCCCAAAAACGTATCCTGCTCAGATTTTTCATCTCCTAAGGTTAAAAATGACAGCCCTTCAGCGCCCGTCACCGTTAAAACTGCCCGTCCGCCCTCTTGCAAATAGGGTTCCTGAGCGATTTTCTCAGCAATTACGCGCCGCAGGCTCGGATCCGTGCGAGACATCTCAATTCGGTATGGCAAAATTTTAGGCTGTAGCTCCGCTTCATACCGTCGGATCGTTGCTTCGCGCAGTTGCGGGTCGTCGCACACCGCCAACAGCAAGCTCAAAACCCCATCGCTAGCCTCAATTGCCGCGACTAAGTCCTCGTAAGCCGTTGCATTAGCAGCTTCTAGATCAACTCGCTCATCTGACAGCATTGATCAACCCCTTGCGACGCAGCAAATCCGTCACGATTGGGTGGACATCGTACCAAACCTCGTCATTTCGATATTCCAGCACTTGCAGCCCATGCAGTAAATCTAAAAACGGATCCGCCTTTGGGTCTTCTGGCAAAAAGTTTTGATAGGTCGTTTGCAAAATGGTGTAGTCTGCTTTGCCCAAAGTCGTTTCAAAATCTAACCGCAGCCCCTTAATGGCTTCAGTCAACACCAACCCATCAATCTTAAAATCTGTACGCTCTGGCTGACGGCGAATCTCCCGTAAACAAATCCGGCAGCACCGGTTGCAAATGCGTACTAACTCTCGCAGCACCCCACCGCTTTCCAGCACCATCTGTTTCGCAATCTCCGGTGCCAAAATCTCATTGGGGATGCGCCGATGCAAAACCTCACAAAGCGTTTCTATGGCTGCCTCTTGATAAACAGGGTCTGGCTTCCGCCGTTCTGATTTAGCAACCAATTTAGAGACAGGCATCACCACAATTTGGTCATCTGCTTCCGTTGTAAACATAGCGCTCAAAGGATTTTCGCGCAGAGCCGCAACCGGAATCGTGTAGATGATGCTAAATCCTGGTAAAAACAACGTTTTGATGTGATCTGAAAAAATGGAACGAACAACAGCCAAATCGAGCTTATCCAGGTCGTCAATAATGACCAGCACATCTTTTTGGCTGGTAGCTTGAATCGTTGCGGCAATTTCATTGAGCTTTGCGACCAAATCAGAAACATTGCGCTCAAACTCCTGTTTGATTTCATCCCGAATCACGGACTCCGTTTTGAGTTTGCCGCTAATGAGCTTGAAATCAAACCTTACCGAGACTTCTCCACTGATTGGCGTGTCAATTTCTGTGCGGGTACGCTTTGCAAACCATTTATAAAACGAATCCTTGATAGGTTTGGGAATCTCGATCTGCTGCTTTTCGGCTTCCAGCATTAGATTGACCGCGATCGCAAACAAAATATTGATGTGGTTTACATCCGACATCTCAATCAGGTCAGAGATTGAGAAAAAGGTGACAAAATAGCGATCGCCCACCGTCCGCCCAAACTCTGCCAGCAACGTAGACTTCCCACAGCCACGATGTCCTGAAAAAATGATTTTTGCGTCTTGGGCAGCGTGATCTTCTACAAGCTGTACCAGCGACTCTAAAGCCTCGCGCCCATACTCCACCCAAAACTTTTCTAACTGCTCCGGCTCAATCAACGGGGTTAGATCCGTATTTTGGTAAGCCTTTTGGAATATTGGCAGTAGTGGAGATTCAGACATATCCGCAGGGGCTAAATGAGCTGTATCAATGCGATCATAATTGATGTGTTGACTTCATTGGTGTTGAAACACTGTGGGGCAGATTGTTTAGGCTAAAACATAGACTGCCTGCGGCGATCACCCCCATTTCCCGTAGGATTTTATTAAAGTGGCGAACCCGAGGGCAAAACTCATGGAAAAATCAACAGTCTACGCGGAGTACGCAACCCTCAACGCGCTTCCTGAAATTTGGCCTATTTTAGCGAAGCGCTGTGGCTCATTTGTGGCGCTACAGGATGCCTACAGTACCCCTGCTGTTACCCTCACCTTTGCCCAGCTTCATCAGCAAATTAGTCAGTTTGCAGCAGCGCTCCAAAGTTTGGGTGTGCAAGAAGGCGATCGCATTTCCCTCTTCGCCGACAATTCCGCCCGTTGGTTTGTAGCAGACCAAGGCTGCATGACCGCAGGAGCCGTAGACGTGGTGCGGAGTGCCCTAGCTGATACCCAGGAGCTAGCCTATATCTACGAAAACAGTGAATCTTCGGCGCTGTTAATGGAAGACCTCAAAACCTATCAGAAGCTATTGCCACTGCTTTCTACCGCAAATCTTAAGTTCGTGGGGCTACTCTCTGACGAGCCAACGCCCACCGATAGCCTTATTCCTATCGTCAATTTTCCTCGGCTGCTAGAGATTGGTAGTAGTCATCCCTTTACAGCACCCCAATCTAAGCTAGACCAGTTAGCAACCCTGCTCTATACCTCTGGTACAACGGGTAAACCCAAGGGCGTTCGGCTCAGCAATGCTAATCTCATGCACCAGATGAATACGTTTTCTGACGTGCTAAGGCCAGCTCCTGGCGATCGCGCCATTAGTATTCTCCCCACCTGGCACTCCTTTGGACGCACTGTAAAGTACTATCTGCTCTCCCAAGGCTGCACTCAGGTGTATACCAACATTCGCAACCTCAAG
>JAGVDA010000156.1 GCA_020058975.1 Thermosynechococcus sp. WC_1
ATCTGGATTAGACTGGATAAAATCTTTAAGTTCAGACAGCATCTCTTTAGCAGTGTTACTCTCTCTAGAGTCTCATAAATCATTTGGGATTGCTATATCTCATCTATCTCTTAGTGATATTGCCTTTTATTGTGTTTTGACAAAAAAGTAGAGCGCCATCCCCAGCCCGACCGCAATCACAAACCAGCGCACCAGCTTTGGGTCAACCTTGCGAACGTAGTAAACTCCCCAGTATCCTCCCAGTAGCGTCCCCACAGACATCAAAATGGCGTAAGGCCAAAGCACAGCCCCTGATACTATAAACGTCACCATTGCAATACCGTTGATGCAGGTGCTTAAAACGGTCTTCAGCGCATTCATCTCGTGGATGTCTTCCATCCCCATGAGGCCAAACAGCGCCAATAGCAAAATGCCCACGCCCCCACCAAAGAACCCCCCATAAATGGCGATCGCCAACTGAAAAATCCGCAGGGCAACCATCCTTACTTTAGAAGGTCGCGTGATTTGCTTGTTCTGAAGCTTCTTGAACCACGGATTGAGCGCAAAGAGTGCCGTTGCCGCTAGCAAAAGATAGGGCACTAACTTTGCAAAGACAGCCTGGGGCGTTTTCAGCAAGAGTAAAGAGCCAATCACGCCCCCCACCAAGCTAATAAAAATTAAACGCCAAAACTCCTGCGATCTCACCCCTCGATCTTCGCGGTAGGCATAGAGGCTTGCAAGATACCCCACCCAAGTTCCGGTGTTGTTGGTTGCGTTGGCATTAATGGGCGGCAACCCCGCAAAAATGAGCGCAGGAAACGAGATAAAACTGCCCCCTCCCGCTACCCCATTGAGCGCCCCCGACATCACGCTTGCCAAAAAGAGCAGCAGCCACGGGAGCGCCAGCGTTATAACTTCCATACATTTGTTACCGCGATTATAACTTTAAGTTTTACAACGCTAATTGATCTCGCTTTTAACATTAGCAACGGGAAGTGACAACAATCTCAAAACCAAAGCTAAGCTAAGGCTACGCCCTATCTTTGGGGCATGGCGTTAGCGCATTTACAATATCCCTTGCAAACTCCAAAAAATAGCTCCACTTCCTCTCGTCAGCAGCAGACCAAGAAGCAGCTTTTGCAGCCCATGCTCGAAAAAGCTGGGGATGCGATCGCCGTTCTAGACCCATCAGGCACCCTACTAGAAGTGAATGCGGCAGCGTGTCATCTCTTTGGGCGATCGCGCCGTACTCTAGTCGGCAAACCTCTCGCAACCTTTATTAAGCCAGTCCTTGACATTACCTTTGACGTGAATCAAGTGTCGCTGAATGGGCAGATCACGATCATTTGCCCCAAAGGTATAGAGCGCCATGTGGAATATACCTTGACCCACAACGTCTATCCTCAGGTTCATCTGGCAATTTTTAGAGACTTAACCCAAAGGCAAGCTCAGGCAGAAGAAGAGCTGCGATGGCAGCGTCAGCGCGTTGAGCTGTTTTCTGAAGTGACGCTCAAAATTCGACAGTCGCTTCAGCTTAAAGAAATTTTGCGGGCGACCGTTACAGAAGTACAGCGTATTCTCCGTGCTGATCGGGTGCTGATTTATCAGGTCTTGGCAGATGGCACAGGCAAGCCCATCAGCGAATCGGTTTTGCCCGCGTATCCCGCCATTCTGGGGATGGAATTTCCAGAAGAGGTCTTTCCCAAAGACTATCAGACGCTGTATGCCCAAGGCCGAGTGAGGGCGATCGCCGATGTCCACAGCCCCAATGCTGGTCTGGCAGACTGCTTAGTAGAGTTTGTAGAGCAGTTTGATATTCAGTCAAAGCTGATTGTCCCCATTCTTCAAAACTTAAACCCTCCCTCACCCTCCCCAGAAAATTCTCAAAACCAGCTTTGGGGGTTACTCATTGCCCATCAGTGCAGTGGGCCGCGCACTTGGGCTGACTTTGAGCTGGAGCTAATGCAGCAGTTGGCGGATCAGATTAGCATTGCGATCGCCCAGGCACAGCTTTTAGAAACCCTAGAAGAAAGGGTTGCCGCGCGGACGGCGCAGCTTCAGAAAATGAACCATAACCTCCAGCAAGAAATCAATGACCGGATGCAGGCAGAAGCCGCACTCCGACAGAGTGAGGAGCAGTTGCGCCTCATCACCAACGCGCTGCCCGTCCTGATTGCCTACGTCGATCATCAGCAAAAGTACCGCTTTAACAACAAAGCCTATGAAGACTGGCTGAACCAGCGCCCTGCTGATATTCAGGGTTCTCATCTGCAAAGCGTCTGGGGCGAAGCCTGCTACCGACGGATGCAGCCCTCCGTTGAGGCTGCCCTAGACGGCGCGGTTGTAACCTACGAAAATGAGGTCATGGTTCATGACGGCAGCACAAGATCTGTCAACGTCACCTATATCCCTCACCTTGACGAGCAGCAGACCGTACAGGGTTTCTTTGCCCTGACCAGTGACATCAGCGATCGCAAGGCAATCGAGCGCATGAAAGACGAGTTTATTGCGGTGGTCAGCCACGAACTGCGGACTCCACTCACCTCCATGCATAGCGCCCTTAAAATTCTGGCGACAGGGCGATTGGGCACCCTCTCTGTAGACGGGCAGCAGATGCTAGAAATTGCTGATGACAATACTGAGCGGCTGGTCAGACTGGTCAATAACGTGCTAGATCTCCAGCGCATTGAGTCTGGCGAAGTGACCATGGACAAACAGGCGCATAACGCCGCCGATCTGATGATTCAGGCGATGGAAGCCATGCAGCCGATGGCTGGGCAGCAGGGTGTCACCATTTCTGCCTATCCCAAAGACATTCTGGTTTGGGCAGATGCTGACTACATTGTGCAGACCTTAACAAATTTACTCAGCAATGCCATTAAATTTTCCTTGACGGATGGCGTTGTAACCTTAACTATTGAGGTTCGCCCAACGCCTGAAGACAAGACAAAAAAAGAGGTTTTATTTCAGGTGTGCGATCAGGGACAGGGGATTCCGGCCGATCGTCTTGAAAATATTTTCCAGCGCTTTTATCAGGTCGATTCCTCAGATTCTCGCAAGAAAGGCGGCACGGGGTTAGGGCTAGCCATCTGTCGAAAAATTATCGAGCAGCACGAGGGCACCATTTGGGCAGAAAGTACCTTGGGAGCAGGCAGTATTTTCTCGTTTACACTACCCACCTTAAAACGATGAGCCGTCAAACATCCTATGGAAGTCAAGCGTGTTTTGATTATTGATGATGAAGAAAGTATCCAGACGGTCGTGAAGTTTGGGATTGCGATGGCAGCAGGTTGGGAAGTGCTAACGGCTAGCTCTGGTCCTCAAGGCATTGACACCGCCCAATCTGAATCAATCGACGTAATTTTGCTCGATGTCATGATGCCAGAGATGGACGGGATTGCCACGTTTCATGCCCTTAAAACCTATCCTGAAACTGAAGAGATTCCGGTCATTTTTTTAACCGCCAAGGCACAAACGGCAGAAAAAAACCATTTCAATGATTTAGGAGTAAGCGGCGTCATTACCAAGCCGTTCAATTCGCTTGATCTGCCCGGTCAAATCTCTAAAATTCTCCACTGGGAGCTGCAATCATGAAGATTTTACTCATAGAAGATGATGAAGCCATCATTTCGCTGTTAACCAAAAGCCTAACCGCTCATCGCTATGTGGTAGATGCGGTGCGGGATGGCGAAATGGGCTGGGTTTACGGCACTACCTTTGAGTACGACCTCATTGTGATGGATATTATGCTGCCCAAGGTAGACGGCATAACGCTATGCCAGCGGTTTCGTGCCGAGGAGTATACCATCCCTATTGTGCTGCTGACCGCTCAAGATAGCAGCACGGCAAAAATTCAGGGGCTGAACGCAGGAGCCGATGACTATGTCATTAAGCCCTTTGATGTGGAGGAACTCATTGCGCGGATTCGGGCGCTGCTGCGTCGCTGTAGTGCAACCCCTTCTCTGTTAATGAGCTGGGGCGATCTGCTGCTCGACCCCGTCACCTGTGAAGTCACCTATAACGGACAGCCACTCAATCTAACAACGAAAGAGTATGAGCTGATTGAGCTTTTGCTTCAGGACAGTCGCCATGTCATGAGCAATGACGAAATCTTAGATCGCCTTTGGTCTTCCGATGAGTTCCCCGCTGAGGCCACGGTGCGATCGCACATTCGGCGCTTACGCTACAAACTTCAAGAAGCAGGTGCCCCCCATGATTTTATTGGCACCCTCTATGGGCGCGGATACTATCTCAAGTCTTTCGACCAGCCTATAGCGCCGTTACCGCAGCCTTCTTTAAAGACAGCACCCAGTCTTACGACCTTAGATGCAAGCCGAGATTCTACCCAAACCCTTCAGTACACTGCCTTTCTCAACGAAACTTGGCTGACCACCCAGCCTCACTGTTTAGCACAGGTTGAAATTCTCTTTCAGGCAGTACAGGCGCTTCAAGCAAATGTATTGACCGAGCCGCTTCAGCAGCAAGCACATCACATCGCCCATAAATTGGTGGGCACCTTGGGCGTGTTTGGCCTCACTCAAGGTGAACACCTCGCCCGTCGTTTAGAAGACTTATTCAGCGGTGCCCAACTGAGGCAACCCGAACAGGTCATTGCCCTAGAAAATTTAGTGTCACTGCTCCAGCAAGAAATTCAGTCTACGCTCACCCTTCCGAGACGGTCTGCTGTTGCGCAATACTCTTTAGCAATGCTGATCATAGATGCGGATGCTGGCTTTACCCAGGCTCTAGCAGAGACTGCCAGTCAGTGCGGCATTAAAAGTGCGATCGCCCCCACGTTAGAAGTAGCGTACCAGTCGTTGGCAAGCTCCACGCCCAATGTCATTGTGCTTCGACTCTCTGACCCAACCCAGCGCCGAGAGTGTTTACAAACCCTTGCAGACTACCTCCCCAAAATTCCAATTCTCACGGTGGCAAATCAGGATACCCTCGACCAGCGGCTGGAGGTATCGCGGTGGGGCGGCACCTTTTTACTAGAACAGTCTGTAACTTTTGAGCAAATTGTCACCTATGCAGTCGGCTTGGTGCAGCCTCCCAGCGCTGACGCAAAGGTAATGTTTGTAGATGACGACGATCTTTGGCTCCGCAGCCTCCCTGCCCTGCTTGAACCCTGGCGATTTAAGGTGACAACCCTCTCTGACCCGCAGCAGTTTTGGAATGTACTGCAAAGCGTTAGCCCAGATGCACTGGTTTTAGATATCAAAATGCCAGACATTGACGGGCTAGAACTGTGTCAGGTTTTAAGAAGCGATCCGCAATGGCAGCAGCTACCCGTACTCTTTGTCAGTGCCCTTGAAGATGCTAAAACTCAGAATAAAGCGTTTGTGGTGGGTGCAGATGACTACCTCTGTAAACCTGTAATGGGAGATGATTTGGCAGGCCGGATTTTGAATCGGCTCCGACGAATTAAATCGTTTACGAACAGGAGCAGCTAAAATTCCTGTCTAGCCAGCCTTGGCTTTCTCTTCTTTTAAGAACTTTTGGTACATCTCACTGAGGTAGGGCGTCATATCGTTGGTTTCGATGCCATAGCCCAAACTCGTCCAAGTGCCGGATAGAGTTTTAAGCACGTCGCGTAACCGTCCGGCTTTAAGCTGGGCGCGAATGTCCATATTCCAGGCTTCTGAATCGACTAACCAGCGGTAGACTACCCGATCTTGACTCTCTGGGTCAAAGGTATACTGCTGCCAAAAGAGCCAGCCCTGAGGGTTGGGATGATACTGCTGCGCTTTTTCTTGCCAGGTGGACGTAATAAATTGGTAGCGACCCGCTGCGGTGGTGCAGTCCCCTACGTTAGGCCCAGCCACAATGGGAATACAGCGATCAGGATGCTTCTCCCATTCTGAAAAATGCTCACC
>JAGVDA010000552.1 GCA_020058975.1 Thermosynechococcus sp. WC_1
ACAGGCGTGGTAGAAATCACGCGGCCCTGCTCTTGGGCAAAGGCACTCGGATTTTGGACTTTTTGCCAAAACTCCTTTTCGTTTGTGGCAAGTCGATAGGTTTCTAACTTCGCGGGTTGACCGTTAGCATCTTGCCCGATTAAGACAAAATCTCGATAATTTGTGACCAACACCTGACGGTACTTGTCCCAATATTTAGAAACCTGCTTTGTCTGCGCCGTAACCCAAGCATCATCACCTGTGCCCTTGGCCTCAATCACCCCTCGCTCTGGATTTTGCGGTTCCGCAGGCAAATCACTTGCCTGCCTTTGAAATTGACGGGCAGTAAAGAGTCCTCCATCAGGCAATCCAGCGCCTTGATTTTTCAACTGCATTACACAGCGAACCTTCGGCTTAAGGGTTGAGCCGATCGCATTCAGTAAATTTGCCAGGGCGCTGTAGTAAGAGGTTTCCTTGACTGCTGCCCCCGTAGCTTGGATATCTCGCAGTTCTTGGATGTATTGCTCAAAGGGACTCATGGTTGCGTTTTTAGGGCAGACAGCTCCTTAATTATGTCTTACCCAACGCTCACTACTCGCCCGTTACCGAAAGCCCCTCAACCCAAACGTAGGGACATACGCCCGATGGGGTGAGATGTTCCTCTGGCTCTACATAGATAATGGCTTTCAATAGCTCACGGAAATCGCCTGCAACAGTCGCAGATTCTACACTGATGCGATCGCCTTTATTAACCACCCAGCCATCAAAAGGTAGCGAAAACGAACCCTGCATAGCCTTCACCCCTGCATGGAGTGCCTGTAAATCGTCAATCAGCACCACATTTTCTGCATCAGCAAGGCTGAAGGACTGCTGACCAGCCTCGCCCTGAGACACATGGTAAAAATGGGGGCTAACCGTAATCTTAGAACCCATATTGGCGTGTCCCGTCGGCTGCGCGTCCATCCGCTTTGCTGTACCTGCACTGTGCAAGAAACTTTTGAGAATGCCGTTCTCAATGAGTGAAATGCGGCGTGTGGGTGTGCCTTCGCCATCAAACAAAGACTGACCGATATTGGCAGAATGCAGCATATCATCCGCCACCGAGAGTAACGGGGATGCAAGCTGAGTGCCCAACGCATCAGGCGTAGAGAGGCTTTGCTTGTCTAGAATACTTTGGGCATTAAATAAATTAGAAAACGCCCCCAGCAAACTTAAAAAGGCTTCCGGCGAAAACACTACCGTATACTTGCCCGTGGGAATTTTTTTGTAGTTGAGATGGCTGATGGTTTTATCAATGGTTTCTTTGAGGCACCCCTCAATATCCAGTGCCTCTAGCTGACGGCTCATGCGAAACGCCCCGCCACTCCGAGGTTTCTTACCCTCTTCTTCTGTTTTGGTATAGAGATAAATGGTGCTGTAGGAATGCGCCTCGTGACGGAGTGCGCCCTCACTATGGACATAAAATCGCTCAACATCCCGCTGAGATAGACCATTATAGGGCACGCCCACAATGGCAGGATGCGCTTCTAAAAGCGTATGTTCTGCCTTAGAAAGACGCTCTAGCAGATCGGAAATGAGCGCTTGAGGGAAGATTTCGCTAGGGCTATTGGGCAGCGCTACTTTGGCTTCAGGGCTAAAGTCTGGGGCGTGTTCTGTAATGCCGAATACGCTTGCTTCTTGAGCAGTCTTTAGCGCAACTTCTAGACCCAGCGCATCTACATCCGTGGTGCTGGCGATACCCACCTGCTGCGCTTCATTCCACACCCGAACCGTAACGCTAGAGCGGTTGGAGGCTTTGACCTGTTTGGGTGCGCCCTGATCGACCTGCACATTAGAATCTTCGATGGTGGAGCCAGAGAGGTCAAACTTATGGATGCCGAGCTGTTGAGCCTTGTCTTGGGCGATCGCCGCCAATTCGCTGATATTCAGCACGCGTAAAACTCCGTGAAGCTATGGGGGTCTGTACTCTACTTTACTGATTCTGCTGGCAATGATGCACGTCTAGGGCAGGGGATAACGGTAAAATGCTGAAGTGACGTTTTCGGCAGGGTGCCCTATGAAACTGACGGCAGCTTATTTACGAACGAGATTGGTGGTTTTAGCCCTGTGCTGCTTAACGCTGACCAGTTGGCTGTTTAGCCCTTCGGCACTGGCGGCAGTTGACGTGCGCCTTTATGACCTGTCTTACAAAGACTGCCCACCAGAATTAGCAGAAGGAGCCGTAACCAGCGGGGGCATGACCGCAGCGGCAAACTGCTTTTTGATTACGGGCAAGGCAGAAAATAAGTCTGGCAAAGCGTTGCTAGATGCCGACGTGTTTGGTCGCATTTATGACGCCAATGGCAATTCCATCATGGAAAACCGGACGCGACTGGGGGCAATTGAGACGGTACCCCCTGGCATCAGCGATTTTGAAATGCGGATGTCGATTCCTAAGGAGCTGCCACCGCCGCTAACGCTTGAGCAGTTTAAGGCAAGCGGGTTTAGTACAAAGGTTCGTTAGATAATGCCAAGGCTATCGCTTAGAATCCACATACATTCCATGAATGCCAATCGCACCCAAGATGGCACTTAAGAGTGCCCAAACTCCATCTGCAAATAAGTTGACCCGATGAATATTTTGGGCAGCTTCAGCCTTGAATAATGTAGAGAGGTCAGCGGAGCTTTGGACAACACGCTTAAATTCACTGTAATCCAGTTGTAGTGCGTCCCAATCTTGCAGTGCGTAATATCCAAAAACGGCAACTCCAGCAACCCCTGGGACAACGGTCAACAGCAAAAGTAAGGCAAGTTTCATGAGGGTGCGCGCTTGTTGTTATTTAACGACTCTACTGAATTTTAGTATTCTGCAATGACCCAAGTTCCGTTTGATCAGCTCTCAAAGCAATATCTAGAAGAGTTTCTAGCGCCGTTAGGCATGGTGCAGCGAAATCTCGAAGTGCTGGGGGAATCGAAGTTTGTGGATATTTGGTTTGTCCCCACTGACCCTTTGAGCAGCGGAGGGCAAGATCTTGGGTTATTGGGACGAATCATTCAAACTCCTTGTCTTTTAGAACCGTTTCGAAATGCTCCCAGTCGAACGGAGGTTAGAACCTGCATCTTGAAGCTGATCTGGATTCAGGAAGACCAGCGACGTAAAGAAAAACAGCGGGCTTTATCGCTTCAAGAGAGCGATTTACCGCAGCTTTGGATTTTAGCTGCGATCGCCACCAACCCTGTGATTCAAGACTTTGGCGCAAAGGAAAGATCGGAGTGGGGTTCTGGAGTTTATTTTTTGCCAGTAGCCTTCAAGACGGCAATTATTGCAATCAATAAATTGCCAGAAAAGCCAGAAACGCTATGGTTAAGGGTTTTAGGGCGGGGTGCTACGCAGCGAAAGGCGGTTACAGAGGTATTGGCATTACCGGATACTCATCCGCGTCGTGCAGGCATTTTAAGATTATTGGCAAGTTGGAAGGTTAGTATGGAGGTCAAGGAGATTCTGGATGCTCAGGAGCAGGAGGAACTGATGGCGTTATCTCAAGTTTTTCTGGATTGGGAGCAAAAGACAATTAGTACGGCTCAGAAACAGGAGGCTGAATCGTTTGTGCTTCGTTTACTAAATCGACGATTTGGAAAAGTTTCGTCTAAAATCGAGACAAAAATCCGTGAATTTTCCCTAAGTCAAATTGAGGAGCTAGGCGAAGATCTACTCGATTTTTCTCAACCTTCGGATTTGGATGATTGGCTGCGGTTACATTAACGCCATTGTACGATTTTTAAAACGAAGCAAATCGTATTTATCAAGTTTTTAAAATACTATTTTTGTCTTCGATTGACTAGGTATGGATCTTTGGGATCGGTGGTAATCCAACATTGACCTCCCTCACAAGCCGTTACATCAAGACAATTAGATTTCTTATACTGTGAATACCAAAAAGCACTTGCTGGACTTTGATTCCTTAAAATTTCTTTGATGATCACATCATCTATAGCATTACCCACAAAAATACGACCTGACTTGTCTTTACTATCCATAATTGCCTTTGCAACTTTCTGTGGATACTTTGCTAAAAGCTCCCCCATTATTCGATGTTCAGTATCTTTACATCTTTTTAAAATTGATACTCTATTTTCGCTTGCACTTACTTTACTAATAATAAGCGAAGTTGTGAGAGTCGCTAGGCAAAAAATGATCAATATGCTAGAAGCTAGAGTAGTTCGTTTTGTCATTATTATTTTCTTCGCCAAGTACAGCAGTGGTTGAAATGTATCAATTAATCCAAAATATACATTCAATAGCATATAAATTAATTGATTCCAAAACTGCCCATGCGACATGAATGATTCTGAAATAGCCAGCAGTCCTGTTGGCACCCTTTATGTCGTCGGTACCCCCATCGGCAACCTAGAAGACATGACCTTTCGTGCCGTGCGAATCTTGCAGACCGTCCATGCGATCGCCGCCGAAGACACGCGCCACACCGGAAAACTACTGCATCATTTCCAAATCAAAACGCCTCAAATTAGCTGTCATCAGCACAACATCGTGTCTCGTCTGCCTGCGTTGCTAGAGCGACTCCATGCTGGAGAGCAAATTGCCCTCGTCACCGATGCCGGAATGCCAGGGATTTCTGACCCAGGCTATGAATTAGTGCAGGCCTGTGTGGCTGAAGGCATTTTGGTGGTGCCCATTCCTGGTCCTACCGCAGTTATTACCGCGCTCAGCGCATCGGGTTTGCCTACTGATCGCTTTTGTTTTGAGGGGTTTCTGCCCGTCAAAGGCTCTGAGCGGCAGCAGCGACTGACAACTTTAGCTCAAGAAACTCGCACCATGATTTTCTACGAAGCCCCCCATCGACTGCTCCAAACGCTTCAGGCATTAAGTGAATTGCTTGGTCTAGAGCGTTCTGTGGTGGTTTCGCGGGAGTTGACGAAACGCTATGAGACGTTTTGGCGCGGAGGGTTGGGGGAGGCGATCGCCCATTTCACCGTCACTGAACCCCGTGGTGAATTCACCTTGGTGGTGGCGGGTTATGTGCCAGAAGTTGTCGAGTTGAGTGAGACAGATATACGGGAAGCGTTGTTGGTTTTGTTGAGGGAGGGGATGCCGCGATCGCAGGCCAGTCGCCAAGTCGCCAAAACCTCAAACCTCTCGCGCCGTGAGGTCTATCAGCTTGCCTTAGAACTGCCAGATTAGTCCTCGGCTAATCTCTGCAAACGCTGTAGTAATAGCTGCTCTCGCCCTGAATTTTTAGACTCAGGAGATAGATGAGCCGGAGCGTAAAGCTGAAGATCATTTTTGGTCGCTCTAAACCAAGCCTTGAGATGGGCTTTTACTAAATCATCCGATTGTTCGATATCCAGTTCTAGATTTGGACAGCCATCCAAGAGCAAAACAATATCCTCAAAGTCATGGCTCATGTAATAGCTGCCCTTTCCACGGCTCAAAAAAGCCTCAATTTTTGCTGCCAGCATGTAGGGACTCGAAAATATCAAAATAGAGGTCTGACTTGGCAAAACATAGGTAATCGCTGCATTCAATCTGGGCTTGTACCAACGATTAGAAAACCCCAAGACATTGGGTTCTGTCGGCATAATGTCTAAAATCAGTTCTTCATATTTCCAGCGACAAAGGGGATCGCCTGGATCATGAGACTCTTGAAGCCCTAACTGGCAAAGAGTTTCAGCCAAACTGTAATAGCTACGTTTAGAGGCAATCTCCAAAACACAATCGACATCAATCGTTGGGCGTGCATTTTCCGCTGAGATTTCGTCTAGGTATAGCGCAATAGTTGCTCCACCCGTGAAAATAATGCGTTGCTTTAGAGGTCTAAGGATATTCGCTGCTTTTTCCAGCATTAAAATGCTTGGATGATTCATGATGCACCTAATCTCTGTTCAAGCAGCTGGATCGCTAGCTGTTGCTCCCGCACTCGACCAAGACGAATGGCATCAACCAAACTCAGGAGTTCATAGAGGTAAGGATCGTTTTGGACAGCAGTAGGGACAGATTTATACAAAGGCTTGATCGTTTGTCCTCTCAGCTTTCCAGAAGGATCAGCCCAAATATAGACGCTTTCAGAGCTGGCACTTAAGCAACTGTTTAAAGGCTCGGCAGAATGAGCAGTAGGAATTCCCCGCCCCATCCCTCCAGGCTGTGCCGGAAAGACATACTTAAGGCCATGCGTTAAAAATTCCAAAACAGCCTGTGGTCGAATTTGCCGAGAAAAGGTGTTATATAAGCCTGAGATCCCACATCTCTTTAAACCCGAATGTACTTCAGATGCGCTCATTCCTAAACTGTTGGCGAGCACTTCATAAGTCCAAACATGATTTTCAAGAGTATGAATCTTGAGTAAAATTACAATATCTTGAGGCTTGAGCATAGAAGTTAAAGCATTCTAAGAGTATTATACATTCGCAATTCGCGAATTGCGAATGTATCTCAACCAGGATGACCTGCTGATGGGAGAAGGGATACCGCGATTCGCTAGCTCTTTCAGAACGGTGACGCGCCAAGAGTCCACAGTTCAGTCGCCAAAACATTGAACCTCTCACGGCGTGAGGTATACCAGCTTGCCTTAGAATTGCCAGATTAGTCCTAATTTTTAGTCAGGGTATTCTTCTGAAGGAGGATCTTTACCCAGACTTTAACCCCCAGTTACATTAAGAGGATTTTATGGGCGCTCATCCTTACTGGTACTACACAAAATATCAGGCTGATCTCACTACAGCATTACAAACGCTACGAGAGCAGGAGTTTCTGGCTGGTCGATATAATCCGGTCGTATCCTTCGATTTTCCAATTACAGAACAAACGCCTTCTCCTGGGGCACAGCATCCATCCATCGAAACTGCGCTAGAAGCAGCCGATGAAGAAGGGACTCGTTCAATTCTCGATATTTTCCGAATCTCAGATACGCCGTATCCACTCTCAGGGGATGAGCTTGATATCGAGATGCTCGCTGAAGAAAATATAGACGCTTTGTATAACGCGGCTTTTCCACTTTCTTCAGCAGAGATGCTGATTTTGTTTGGGACTGAGCAGCCTACATATGAAATGATTGAGTCGGTCATTATTAATGACTCGATAGACTCTGAAATATCAGAAGATTTCTGGGACAGTATTGACAGAGGCAGCGCCAGATATATCGTTGTCTACGAGGCAAGTCAGCCCGTCGAAATCTTTTTTGTCGGCTACTCTTTCGATTGACATATACCCAATCCATGGTGAGACCCATAGTTTTTGAGAACGTCCTGAAATCAAGCCCAAAATCTATAGACTGAAGGGCATACAAAACTTAAAACGACGTGAGTTCGACGCTAGAAAATAGCTTGTGGAAGTGCAGCTAGCCCTTTATCGTTGAGGTTCAAAGCAGGCTTCTTAGGATGATAGGAATAAGCG
>JAGVDA010000021.1 GCA_020058975.1 Thermosynechococcus sp. WC_1
GTCGCACGGAGCGTAGCGAGTACGACAGTCGAGACCTTTCTGTCTCGTAAACATTGACAGATTTGCTACGCAAAACAGATAAAACAAAAAACAGTTTTTGTTTTATTCCGACGCGGCACCTGCTAGATTGTGAGCGAATGCGAAACAATATAGCTTGGTGACCGTCAGGATCACTACCCGTGACCTCACGAGCAACAGTGCATAGGCACTGTTGCGGGGTAGTCGAGAGATACAGTTTATATTGTATTGGAAAAATGTCTGTGGTATTGTGCGGTTAGAATTGAGTAATGTCGACCCAAAGAGGAGATATCAATGCGTACTTTGTCATCTGACCAAAAACCAAATGTGCTGTTGCCGGTAGGGTTTAAGTTACATTGTGTGAGTGCCCAACCTCATTTGGCGAGGGCATTCAAAACCGAACAACACTTTAATGCTCACGGGGTCAAATATACCTACATCTTGCCACCGTATAGTTCGGTTGAGTTGGGTTTACAAACATTGGAATCCCTAACTGACATATATGGGCTACCACTCTTGAATAATGGTGAAGTGCTCATTCAGGTTTGTCACCCGGCTCGGCTTGCGCCGGTGCGGGCAGCAATTCTGGCGATTGTTTTCTTTGCAACTTCTAACTATCTGCGCGTTGTCCCAATAGATCTGTATACCACTCATGATGCATACACCAATATTCGGCCAGTCATCTACGATTATGATTTTGGGTCGTGCGATCGTGATTTTGATTGGCTTGTGTCGCTCAACCCATGGCGGATGACATCGTTCGCTACTGTTTGTGGAGGTGGTCGCACTGATATCTTGACTGTAAAATCAGCACATGAAATTCGCGTGTTGAATTTTGTGGCAACACTTTTGGTGCATCATCAACATAATGGTGCCTGGAGGCATTTTGGCGACAGACTAATCCTGGACGTTACCAAAATACTCAATCGTCATTTGCTGGGGAATTTGCTTGATATCATCTGGGTGACTGGAACGAGCAGTAAAAGGGATACCGAGACGTTCCAATTTTACTTTCTGGAATTTCTTGATAGCATTTCAAAAGAGGCAACGCAACAAACGTTTCGACCAGGTTTGCGAAGCGAAATCTCCAACATCGTCAGAGTTCTACAGAAAGGAGTAGAGTCATGCACCTCGCAGTTCAGCCCGACACTGATCCCGCACTAGTGCCCGTCAGGCAAGTTCCTTTGCCACATGAACAGCCGCAACCTGTACCAGTGCCGGAGCGCGTGCCGGCGTAACAGAAAAAGCCACTCCTTCGGGGTGGCTTTTTACATAAACTAAATTTCATCAGATTATTTATAAATCAAAGGGTACTTGAAACAAACAATAAAAAAACTTGCGGGTGAGGCAAGGATACTTTTAATTCGTTAGGTTATTGATTTGTCGGCGGCCTTTTGCAGGCCGCCGACAAGTTGTTCAGTTGCCGGTGAGCTTTTCGGCGCTGTCGACCACGATGCTTCCGCCCACGACGAACGGTGTCACGAACAGTGCCGGAAGTACCAGGATGGGCGACACGGCCGCGACTTTGTCCAAGAAGGGCGACATGGCGTCCGCGCCGTTGGTGACCCCGTCCACAACAGGGATACCGTTGTCGCCCGCTCCGGCAAATGCCGTCGAGGCCAGTCCCGCAAAAGCGGCGGTGATAAGGAGCTTCTTCATCTTCTTCCTTTCTCTCTTCGGCGGAATTGCCGTACAGGTATGATATTTCTATTTAGGGTTTATTGGAATATATACAAGGTGCTATTTGTGTTTTATGTTTTAGTAAAAGGTGCTTGGAAGTTCTGCTCTCAAGGAAAAAGGCGGTCCGGGGGACCGCCTTTCTTGAGGTTATTTCCCGCGACCGATTCTGATGGGGTGGCGGGTAATGGTTGATTTGGCGTTGTCTCTTTGACGCATGGTCCCTCTCTAGTTAATTCTGAATTCGTGGGTGACGTGTTGCCACTTTCGAGGGGCAATGAGTTTCGAGTGCGTATACACAACACTGTGCAAAGGACTTTCGATTTCGTCTTGCCAGAATTCGATGAACTCAAAGAGGACAGGGAAGTCTGGCGCAAGGTCAAGTTTGTGCCAGATGAACTCATTGAGAACCGACCGGTAGTCAGGCATACGGTAAAACAATCTGGCTACGGTGTCTCCATATCCATGGAGACGAAGTTCCATTTCGGAACAGATACCAGACTGATGGGGGTACTGAATTGGCTTTGACATCACAGACCTCCTGATTTTAGATGAACGATTCGCTATTGTCAGTATAGTGATAACACTAGAATATGAAAAGCTGGTATGGTGCACAGATTGAATTGTGGCGCGTATTCAGGTATAACTAGTGATAGAAACATTCCACAGCGTGTGGGTGCAGGCTACTGCAGGAGGTCTTTGATGTCATTGAGTGCAGAAGATCTGGAACCCCTTCACCCCATCGATATGGTGCAGGAGTTTGTTCAGGAAACAGGCTGGAATTATAGCCGTCGGAATGAGTCGCTCCTCTGTTTTGAGAGATGGGGGAAATGGGGTCGGTATGATTTTGCAGTTGGATTACGCGAAAGCGGTACAACAATCGGATTTTTTGCACAATTTGATCTTACCAAGCCTAACAAAATGGTACGGTTGCCGTTGCGGTTCTATGAGCTTCTTAATCACATCAACCGATTTACTCTCCTTGGTATGTACGCGTATATTCCAGAGAACAGTATTGTCAGTTGGTCGTACGGTCTGATAATGCCAGAGCAGGGTGAAGTTGACGTTGTTTTCGTCGAGGCGCTTATCGAACAAGCTCTGAGTGAGATTGATATGCGGTATCCTTCATTCCAGTTAATCTTGACTCCGAATGTAACTGTTCAGGAAGCGTTTGACAATGCAATCCCGGATGCGTACGGGAATGCTTGAATAACAAAAGAAAAAAGCCGCGAGCAATCGCGGCTTTTCCAATGTCTTATCTATTCAGTTAGTTCGTGTGACGCATTGATTTTTTGATATCGAATCGTGGGTTCACTTTTTTACCAGGGTTAAAGATATCATCGGGGTCAAACAAGTGTTCGGTTTGCTTGAATAAGTCGAGCATTTGTTTGCTGAACATTTTA
>JAGVDA010000464.1 GCA_020058975.1 Thermosynechococcus sp. WC_1
AAAAATAGCAAGGCGGCAGCGAGCAGTACCCCGATCGTCACAAATGGTCCGCGTAACCCCCATAGGGTTTTTTGTCGATCGGACAAGCTGCCAAACAGCGGCTCAATCAAGACGGCTAAAAAACCTTCGATCGCCAAAATAATGACTGCGGCACTTTTAGGAAATCCAAACTGCCCAAGCAGGTCAGGAATATACAAACGATACACAATCCAACACAGAACAATAGCGCCCTGCATGAGTGCCATCGCTAAGACGGGTTGCCAGTAGGTTTTTGGCTTTGCGGCAGAAATTTGCATAGAAAAGTACACCCATAAAGGATTAAAGGTCTTTTATTTCATCCCTCAAGCGCATTACGGCCTTGGGCTAAATGGTGCCAGACAAGACTCGATTTCCCGTCGGCGCAATAGCGGCTTCTTTTTGAGCAACAGTGACAAATAGCCCCGTAGCTTTTGTGCCTGGGGGCGGAACCTGGGGCGGCTGAATCGGACGAGAAATGCTTCCGTCTGAGTTGGTCTGAAATTCGCCGCAGTAGAGGGTTTGCTGGTTATTAAGGTTTAACCACAGTCGATAGACCTGATCGGCAGGTAAGGGTGGTAGGTTTTGAGCTGACACGACCACCTTTTGCCATTTACCAGGGGTAAAAAGGAGCGTACCGCTGGCATCACTGGCGGTGGGGCTAGTCAAGGAAACCAGTTTGCTGTTGGGGCGCTGCAATAAGGTGGCGGCAACGTTTGGGGTGGTTTGCTGCTGGGCAAGGCTAAGATCCTGCCGCAGCCGGAGGTTGTCCCAAACCAACACTGCGGTTGCCAACAGGGCGAACAAGGCCGTGATTTTACTCCAGTCAATTTTGGAGCGGGATGCTTTTTGAGGTTGAGAAAGAGATAGTTGAGAAAGAGGTAACGCCTCGAGTTCATCTAACATACTTTCATCAATACCCAAGGCGGCAAGGGTTTTCGCGCGTAGATGGGCAGGCGGAGTTAACTGGGGCACGTCTAGCGCAAGGCCACTCAGCATCATTTGCAGGTCGCGGACTTCTTGCTGCACGGCAATGTCGGTGTGCATTATTTGCTCAAAGGCGACCAGTTCCTCTGGGTCTAGCTCATCGAGGACATAGCCAGCAGCAAGAGCTTTGGTTTCCTCGGTCAGGGTGAAATTTTGCATTGTTAAACTATCCTTGTCTTTGCCCAGGGGCAATCTGCGTTTTGAGCTGAACCAATGCCTGCCGGAGACGGCTTTTGACGACACCTGGGGTAAGACCTAAAGATTCAGCAATTTGGTTGTGGCTTAAGCCCTTATAGTAATTAAGTTCTAGAATTTGACGCTGCAAGGCGGGGAGCTGCTGCATTGCCTGCCCAATCGCAGCCTGAGTTTCTTGCGTTGTGGCAGCTTCTAAAGGAGAAGGATCTGTAGACCCTTCTACAATAGTTTGCTGCCAGCGAGCCAGAAAACTCTGGGTTGTATTGCGCTGTCGAATTTTGTCAATCGCCCTGGAGCGAGTCAAGACCCCTAAAAAGCTACTTAAGGCTCCCCGTGTTGGATCAAAGTAATCTTTTTCCCAAAAGGTGACAAAAATATCTTGGGTCAGGTCTTCGGCTTCTTGGGCATTTTGCAGCACTCGATAGGCAATGCTATAGACTAATCCAGCGTAACGATCATAAAGAATGGCGATCGCCCGTTGCTGCCCCCCCCGCAAACTATGAACCAGCTCAGCATCAGATAAATCTTTCATGACTCCTCAATCCCCTGGGTTGCCACATTTTATGAGGACATCCCAACCTTCAGAGAAATGTTTGCAAGATTGTCATGATTCCAATCTCTTATCCGTGCTAGAGCACCAAACCTTAAACTAGGGTTCTGGAGTTAAGGGCAGCAAGGCGATCGCGGTTAAAAGCAATCATGACCCACCTGGCCTTAATCCCAAAATTAAGTTCGCATCAATTTTTGCCAATCATCAGAAACTTGCCTCCGCGCTCAGTTGACTTTTCTCAAACCATTGCCCAAATCGTGCGGTCTTACCGTTGATGGTGACTCTCTCCAAATACCACCCAGCACCTGCATAATTTCCGTCACTCCGAATTTTTACCTTTGTGAGGGTGCCAACATCAAGAAAACCTTGCAGCGCAAGAGCATCAATTTGATTTCTCTCAAATGCATTGCCAGAAAGCAAGCCATTTAGTCGAATTTCCCCTGTTTGACCCTTTTCTCCATAAATTGTCATGAAGATATTGGAATCGGTTCCAGCGCCTACTTTGTCGCCAGTTTTAATCGAGACTTGGTAAACAGGATTAGACGCGGCTGGACTAGGATTATTCGGCACAGGGTCATTTTTGGTCGAAACACCCACAACAGGGAATGCATTATCAGTCCGTCTGCCGTACTTTGCAGTCGTCAGATTTTTGGCATTCGTCACGTGAGTGTCAGCATCGGTGGCAAAGGCAGTCGTCCGCCCAAAGCACTCGCTTGAATTGACTAATATTGCGTCTACGCCCGCATCAAGCCATTCTTTGACCGTTGACTCTTGTTCAAAAGTCCAAATCACCACCTTTGGGCCTGTACCGGCATCACGCGACTTAATGGCATCTTTAGCCCAGTTCTGCTCTTCTGCACTCCATCCAAAGGCAGCCGCAAGACCAATTTCGTACCAATATTTATTGAGCGGATAGCCTTCTTGCTTGAAAAAGTCATTGACAGCCGTTGGCGAATCGTCGAACCCCATGGCTGCGACGGCTCGGTCGTAGTTCAAAATTCTATCTTTTATCCTTGCGAGGTATGTTCCATTTTTCACCAATCCAATATCAAAGATTAAATTGACTGTGGGAAGCTCTGCTTTAAGCTGATCAAACAAGTCTTCTAGTGGAGCATCAGGCGTTTTAATATCAACG
>JAGVDA010000529.1 GCA_020058975.1 Thermosynechococcus sp. WC_1
AAGATAGCGGCATCGGCATTCCATCCACGCAGCAGTCGCTGCTGTTTCAAAAGTTTCAGCAGTTGGATGCCTCCTACCGTCGCTCCTATGAAGGGGCAGGGTTGGGGTTAGCCATTGCCAAGCAGCTAGTAGATCTGCACCGAGGCTGGATTGAGGTCAGCTCTGTAGAAGGACAAGGCTCTACTTTTACCGTCGAGATCCCCAATCAAAAGCTGTTGATGGGCGACGAAGAATTGGGGCGATCGCGCTATGCCAGTGAGCTAAATGCACGGGTTGTTTTAATCGAAGACAACGAAGAGAGCGCCACGCTCATCTGCGAAATGCTAACCGCCGCTGGCTACCACGTCGTTTGGATTGTCGAAGACTCCACGGCGTTACAGCAGATTCAGTTTTTACAGCCTGTTGCGGCAATCATTAGCGTAGATAGGTCTAAAGGCAATGGGTTAAAGCTGATTCAGCAGTTTCGTCAACTCAGCGAAAATCACCGCATGAGAATTATTGCCCTTGCGCCAAAATCTGCCCTTAACGAGCCGCAGCCTTATTTGTCGGCAGGTGCAGACACCTTCTTGACCAAACCCCTAAACCCAGAGCAACTCGTCTACAAAATGGATATACTGCTTGCCGATAGCACAGAATCCTCTGCTCTTACATAAGGGCAGGTTGAGCTGGTACTGCATTAGAAAATCCTAGATTTACGGGCAAAACCTGCCCCTACACAAACTGAATGTGATTGACTCCACAATCCTAATCGTTCATCCTCCGCTAAGCTTTGCTTTATAGCCCAGCTCAATTAAAAACTGCCGAACTTTTTCTCGATGGTCGCCCTGCACCTCAATGGTGTTGTCTTTAAGCGCACCGCCCGCCCCACACTGATTTTTAAGCTGCTTGGTTAACGCTTCAAGGGTCGTCGCAGAACTCTGAAATCCACTCACGACGGTTACAGTTTTGCCCTTGCGGCCTTTACGAGATGCCTCTACCTTAAGCTGCTGTTGATTCGGCGGTATTTCAGGTCGTGCTGGAGAGGGATTGACAGATTCTGCACCAAATTCAATATAGGCAGGACGCTCTAGGGGATTTGACTTTGGCTTTTTCATGGCTCTAGCAGTGCGATGTGGAAGATCAAACAGGTGGAATATCTTGAGGAGTGTCGTTTTGAGGATTGTCTTGAGCGGCATTTTTGCGCTCGGCTAACTTCAGCAAAATTTCAGCGTGAACTTCGCGGGTGATGGGGTAAAAATACGCCATAATCAACCCTCCTATCAGCGCCAAAGTGGGCAAGGGGCCAATGGCTAACCGAATAATCCACAGTACGGCATCGGGCTGTACGGGCAGGGGAATTGTGTCTGTGGGCTTCACGTAACCTGCCCAGCCCAAGCAGGCTAAGACCAGCGAAACCGCTACCCCTAGACAAATCTTTTGCAGAAAGACGATAAAGCTATAGAAAATTCCTTCTCGTCGTTGACCTGTGGTCAGTTCATCTAGCTCAATCACGTCAGGCAGCATCGACCAAGGAATAAGATACGCCACCGAGACGCCAAACCCAGCCAAAATCGCCATCACGTACATTAGCCCTAACTGACCGGGCTGCAAAAAGAATAGCCCAAACTGCGCAATGACCCAGATCCCCATGCCCATAAAGTAGACCGCTTTTTTGCCGTAGCGATCGCTCAATTTACTCCAGACCAACAGCATCGCCATTGCGGTGCCCTGCACTGCCAAAATAACCACCCCCGTGGCCTGAGGCGATAACATCCAACTTCTAAGAAAGTAGGGAATAATGGTCGCCGTGAGCTGAACACTGAACCAAGAACAGAGATAAATGCCGACTACGTACAGGAAGGGTTTATTGCTAAACACGATCTTTAGCTGCATCATCAAGGGCATCGACACTGCCAAGTCTTCGTTAGGATGTCGCGCCGCCATTTCGCGCTCCCGCTTGCGAGTGCCCCAAATACACCAGTAAATGGGCACTACAGACAAAAGCCCTAGCACAATGCCCATCGCAAGGTACTGCTGGGCTGGGCTTTTGATAAAGTTCTTGATAATAAAGTCAAAGATAATAATGGAGACAATGCTGCCTCCAATCGAAAACAAGAACCGAAAGCTGTTGAGCTGGGTCCGCTCGTTATAGTCTTGGGTCAACTCTGGCGTAAGTGCTGTGTAGGGCAGGTTGACCATCGTAAAGGCCGTATTAAACAAAATTGAAATGAGGGTGTAGTACCAAAACAGCCCCATTTGGTTGGTCGCCTCGTTGGCACTAAAGTGGGGCACCACCCACTGTAAAAAGAAAAATATCCCCAAGGGAATGCCGCCGATCAGCATCCACGGGTAGCGCCGCCCCCATTTGCCAAAGGTGGTGCGATCGCTTACCAAACCCATCATCGGGTCGTTAATGGCATCCCAAAATTTGCCGATGAGCTGGGTCTGTGCTGCCATGCCAGGGCTTAAACCTGCTATGTCGGTCAAAAAAGGAGATAGATAAAAAATGAGCATGTTTGCCGTAATGGCAGACCCAGCATCACCCGCACCGTAGGCGAGTTTGGTACCAAATTTTAGCTTGGGGTCGGCGGCTGGAGTAGGCGATGTTGATTGGGTCATGGACTGGCATTAAAGGACGTTAGCCGCACTAAGCCGCGCCCAGACTGGCAACGTCTTTATGCCGCTTGAGAAATCATTATCCGGTAATTTCTGATTTACGGGCGAGCATGACGCATAAATATAACCTTCGGTCTTTTTCTCTCTTACTTTGCCGTGTAAGCACAAGTCTGACAAAAATCCCCTGCCCCCCAAATCTATCCATTACGCACAAGTCCGTAGAAGTGTTGCAGGGATTGGCTTTGCAGCGTCAGTTGTGAGAGATTTAGTTTAAGTTGTTGAGCGACCTGGGGATT
>JAGVDA010000300.1 GCA_020058975.1 Thermosynechococcus sp. WC_1
GTCCAGTCTGGCGCTGCGGTAAAGATATCGCCAATCTCTCCATTTTCTGTACGAGGGATTCTTGAATTTTCAAACACTGCAACGTCCGGGACAATGGAGCGCCCTCCAAAGGTACATCTAAGCTCTGTAAAGCCGATCGCAATACCTGTTTTTCTCAAGTTTGCGTTGATGGTAGAACCCAGTTCTATTTGAAGGATGCTGTGTCGTCCCTTTGGCATGGGTTTTTGGATAATTTTTCCATCAATGTACTCACTGGCAGGCTTTGTTTCTGGCAGCGTTAGAAATTCTTCAAGGGTTCTAGGCTTAACTGGGGTTTGAACCATTCCGGTGGCCTCAGGCAATCGACGCTACTGTACTTTAATCTATCGCTTTATAGAATTGTTGCTGTCTTAAGGCATTTCAGTCGCAACGAGTGCTTGATTCTTACAATGGTATCGGGGACATAAGTTCAGCAACATGAATCGCCTCACGTTTTCACAGCAGAAGGAGAGCGTATGTACCGTCATATTTTGGTTGCCCTAGATAATACCGAGCTAAGTGGCGTTGTGCTAGAACAGGCGATCGCCATAGCCAAGGGGCTTTCTGCCAAGCTCACCCTCCTGCACGTCTTGTGTAGCGAAGAAGGGGTAAGCCCTGTGATGCCGCTGATGCCCCTGCCTGACTATTACCCAGCCCTTGCCTCTACCACGCTCGATCAGTACCAGCAGGAATGGGAGGCGTTCTCGGCCAAGAGTTTGGCGCATTTGGCTGAGGCTCAAGCCCAGGCAGAAGCCGCAGGCGTGACGGCTGAGCATGTGCAAAAAGGCGGTAGCCCAGGCGCTACGATCTGCGAAATTGCCCAAGAACTCAACACAGATTTAATTGTTTTGGGTCGTCGTGGAAATTCTGGACTCAGTGAGCTGCTCATGGGCAGCGTCAGTAACTATGTGATGCATCATGCCCATAGCTCGGTTTTGGTCTGCAATTTGAGCAGGGTAGACTCCTCTGATACCCACAAAAAAGCCTCTAGCGAAAAAGCGACCATCGGCTAAAGGGAACGCCCCAATGCTCGGTATACTTCAAAAGGCTCGTTGGAAAAAGACCGACCTGCTGCTGTGGCTACCGAAGTAACACGATTGGTTTGTGCCCTATGGCGATCGCAACTCAACCAGAATCTGCCCCCTGGACTCGTCGGCATGTTTTGTCTTTAGCAGACTTTACCGTTGCAGAGCTAGATACGGTTTTACAGACGGCAAGTAGCTTTAATGAAGTGCTTCAGCGGCAGAATAAGAAAGTTCCGGCGTTGCAGGCAAAGCTGGTAGCAACGCTGTTTTTTGAGTCTTCGACGCGCACCCGCAATAGCTTTGAGCTGGCAGCAAAACGACTCTCCGCAGACGTGCTTAATTTTGCACCCGGCACCTCTTCTTTAAGTAAGGGCGAAACCATCCTAGATACGGCGAAAACCTTTCTGGCGATGGGCGCAGACATGATGATTATTCGTCATCAGGCATCGGGTGTACCCCAAGCGATCGCCGCTGAAATGGATCGCCTCAGCGGTAAGGTGGGTGTACTCAATGCTGGGGATGGCTGTCATGAGCATCCCTCCCAGGGGCTGCTGGATTTGTTTACGCTCTGCACACTTCTAGACCCTGTAAAACCCAGGGCATCGCTGCTTAAGGGCAAAAAAGTGGCGATTGTGGGGGATATTTTGCACTCTCGCGTTGCGCGATCTAACCTCTGGAGCCTGACGAAATGCGGCGCAGACGTTCATTTGGCAGCGCCCCCTACGCTTCTGCCCAAAGCCTTTGAGTCTTTTGGCGCGACGGTTCACTGGACCCTAGAGCCTGCCCTAGAAGACGCAGATTTTGTAATGACTCTACGCCTTCAGCATGAGCGGATGACGCAGCATCTCATTCCCAGCCTGCGAGAATATCATTTGCGTTATGGCATTACCCGCGATCGCCTTAAAGCCTGCCGCCCTGACGTAAGAGTGCTGCACCCAGGTCCTGTGAACCGAGGGGTAGAACTCAGCTCAGACTTAATGGATGACCCTGTGCTAAGCCTTGTCTCTCAGCAAGTGACCAGTGGCGTTGCCGTAAGAATGGCGCTGCTGTACCTTATGGGCAGCGGGAGCGGGATGGCGCTGTAACAGCGGAATACCCGCTCGATATTGAACGCTATTTCTGCCAGCCTTGAGCGTGACTATCGTTTTTTGCCTAACCCCAACGAGGAAAGCAGCCCTAGTCTTAAACCCAAAATGATCGCAATAAGAGGAATGGTGATGTACATGACCACCCGCATGGCGATCGCATAGCTTACGGCAGTAGCAGACGGAATCTGGTACAGCCCCAACAGCACCTGAAGACTGGCCTCAAAAGGGCCGATATAGCCAGGGGTAGAGGGAATAACGATCGCCAATGCCGCACCACTTTGAATAAACAGTGCGCCAATAAAGCCAGGTCGATAAACCTCAAACGCCAGCAAACCCGTCCAGTAGGTCACGCCATTGAGTAGCCAAACGCAAAGGCTTTCGAGCAGCAGCCTGGCAAATTGCCGAGGCTGGCTGAGCGCCGTCAGACCGCCTAAAAAGTGCAGCAGCCCAGTCTGAATGCGCGTTTTGAGTTTAGGTCGATGGATGAGCCGAAAAACCGGATCGAGTCTTAAAATCGTGCGATTAGGGTCTTTAGCTGCAACAAGACATAAGCCCCAAAAGCCCAGCAGACCAAAGCTTAGCAGCATGACAGCAGAAGCATTAAAAGCAGAAAGCGAAGGAACCGCTCTGAGGCTGAGGGGCAATACTAAAAACAGCAGCACAATGCCAAGATCTAGCATTCGTTCTGCAAACATGCTGCCCAGCACCAGCTCTATGGGTACCCCTGCGCGACGGTTGAGAATGCCGATGCGGAGCGCTGGCCCAAAATAGGCAGGCAAGATACTGTTAGACCCAAACCCAATCAGCAGCGCCGCCAACCGTGTGCCAAACGAACTCTCAAACCCTTGATTTTCTAAAATAGCGCCCCAGCGACGGGCGCGGGCGCAGTAGGACAGCATATAGGCCACCCAGCCCACGCCAAACCACCCCCAGTGCGATCGCCCTAAACTTTGCCCCACTGCTGCCCAAGAAATATCTTTGACAACCCAGGCCAGCAACAGAATCGTGATTGCCGAGCCGAGCGCTAAGGCAAGCCAGCGCTTCCATTTAGGTGAAGGCTTGCCCGTAGACTCACTCATAGTGTTGCAGCCTTGGCATTAGAGAACCTCTGGTTTGGATCGACCACCGGAACGCGGCGAGGGGCAGCGGCAACTGCCTGGGCATGTTCCTGCATTGAAACCACCCGATACTGCCGCGTGAGCAGTGCAATCACTTGGCTCAGGGTTTTTAATTTTGTATGGCTGGGCAAACTCATCCCTGGAAAGAAGGCCAGCTCTGGGACATCTTCACAGCCTAAAAAATCGAGAGGGTGCAGCAGCAGCGAAGGCTGAGTGCGCGTGAGTTTACAGAGCGCCAGAGCTAACCGGAAGTACAGAAGCGCTAACGATCGCGAAAAAACGCTGAGATACAGCACATAGCTAAAGTGAATAGGGATTTTGAAAATCGGCAGGGTAGAAACGGGGATTTCAATAAGTTGACGCTGCTCCGTTGCCCAACGGTAGGGCTTAAGGGGCTGGAAGCCATCCTTAAAACTGCCGAATAACGCCTTGCGCTTTTCTTTTTCGGTTTTACTGAGCTTAGTCGTCATGAAGTAGTAAGCCCGTGCCAAAGGCCCTAAAAAGGTCGGAAACGTAGAGGCATCATACTGATAGCCAAGTCGCGCCAGCACCCGCAATACCGCCGCAGAACAGCTATAGCCAGGGCCTCTAAAGCCAATGGGCTGCTGCCCTGTTACCTGTTTTAGAATCTCCTCAGCCTGGGTGATTTCGGCCTCTATTTCGGGTTCTGAGTACAGGTGTAGCCAAGACTCGTGCTTAAAGGAGTGGTTGCCAATTTCGTGCCCAGCATTGGCGATCGCCCTAATCGCTCCCTGATTTTTCTCTAACGCTGCATCTTGCCCCACGATAAAAAAAGTGATGGTAAGGTCTCGCTCTTGCAAAAACGCCAGCACACGAGGTACCACCACATTTAAGTAAGATGGGAAACTTTCCCAACCCGCGTCGCCGTGAATCTTCATGTAAGACCACTGGTTATCGAGATCGAGGGAGAGACTGGCAATGGGCTTAGGGCGAGGCATAGCTACTGCTTTTGTAAGAGAATCCAAAACAAGTCTTCGGCAGGGTAGGGGATGCGCCAATGGTCTGGGATGAGGGCGATCGCCTTTAGCAACAGCTTACCTGCGGGTAAATGCTGGAGCTTGTAGCGCAGCAAAGATTTAGCGTGACCGCTCTTGATAAACTTAGCAGGGCGACCGCGATCAATTTCTTTAAATCCATAGCGGGCAGCAAACTGAGCAAGGCTATTGGGGCTAAACCAATGTAAAACGCTGGGAGGGCTGTACTCATGCCAATGTGCACCGAGCAGTTTCGCCATCCAGCTTTTGTAATTCCAGGTTTCAATCAGCCAAAAACCGCCAGAGTGAGTGTGCTGACTGGCGGTTGCAAACGCCTGCTGAAGGTCAGAAAAGTGCGCCACTACCTGAATCATCGTTACTAGGTCAAAGATTTCAGTCCCTTGCAGTTGCTCGAGCGTCCCCACCTGAACAGGGAGGTTTAAGGTTTGTTGAGCATAACGAACCATTGTAGGGTTTGGCTCAATCCCTTGTCCTTGCCAACCCTCCTCACAAAAGCCCTGCAAAATAAATCCTGCGGCACAGCCGACATCTAACATCTTGCCCGTTGCCCTATAGCGCTTCAGCAGCGTTGCATAGCGGCGACCGTGCTGTCGTAAAAGGTCTGCCTCTGCTAGGTAGTCTGGATAACCTGCACCACCGCCGTTAAAGTAGGCATCTCCATAGACCGTTGCGGCGTGGTCAGGCGTAATCAACAGCTCGGTAAACCGATGCCCACAGCTACCGCAATCTCTAATCCAGTAGCCATGCTGCTGCTGCCAACGCTGACTCGCTTGCCCACACAACGGACAGGGAAAATCTGAATCAACCCCCAATTTCTGCCGCGATTGAATCATAGGGCTAAGGCTCAGCGGCTGGTGTAGAAAGAAGCATTGCCACAGACTGCTCTGCAAGCTGAACGGTTTCGTTGACGTTGAGGGTGCCGTTAAGAATGTGAGCCGAGTTGATAATGTGTAGCCCTGGTATGGAGGTCTGCATAGGCGGTAGATACTGGGAATAGTTGAGGGTAGGCACTGCCACCACATACTTCACACGAGACACCTGGAAACTCAACACGTCACTGCGCTGAAAATGAGGATACATCCGCTCTAATGCCTGAATAAACGCTTCTTGCAGGTCTTCTTCAGAGCGTTCTAACGCAGAATCCTCCGACGGAAGGTATTTAGGTAGATAGACCAGCGATCGCCCTCCAAACACTTCAGGCTTCACTAAGGTCGTCATCTCAATCACCCCCGTAAAGGGAACCCAATCGTCGGTGATGTTTGTGACATAGTAGGTTGAGAGCGGCTGCTTCAGCAGCACAGAGGCGCAGAGAATACCTTGGTATTGAATGCCTTTGAGAAGGGTTTTCTCTGGGTCAGAAAGCTGTGGGCAAAGCTGAGCGGCGATGGGTGCAGCGGTTGTCAGAATTACTCGATCAAAAACAGAAATCTTACCGCTGTGGAACTGGAGGCGAAGCTGACCCGATGCGGTTTGCTCTACTTGGGTAATGCGATCGCCCAGTTCTACCGTAACGCCCGTTTCTATCAGCACTTCCCCAAAGCGCTTTAGAACACGGGCATAGCCTCCTGGCAAGTAGCCAAATAGCTCTTTTTTAAGACCCGTGCGACGGGCAGCATAAAGCCGCGCAATAGTAGACCAAATAAACGACGCTGACGCGATTTTATAGTTTTCGCCGAGTTTAGCGCGCAGCAAAGGCAGCCAGAATTTTTGGAAAGTGCGATCACCCGACCACCGCTTCAGCCAAGTCGTGACGGGAATCTTTTCGAGACGTTTCCAGTTTTTAATTCGAGCGCCATAAAGAATCGTAAAACCCAGTCGCAGTTTATCAATCAGGCGTAAGGGCGGGAACTGAAGAAACTCGATCGCATTAGAGACTGAGTACAGCTTGCCCCCTGCGTAAACCCCTGTTTTGGTTTCAACCCACTCCATATCCTGCTCAAGGTGTAGCTCACGAAGAAGCGATCGCAGGGGCAGATCTGATAGTAATGTGACGTGATAGTGCCGATCCCAAATTACATCGTCGAGCTGCCAAGCGCTGGCAAGACCACCCAATTCTGTTGCGCTTTCAAATAGCGTGACCTGCTGCCCCTGTTGCGCCAGTCGATAGGCTAAGGTCATCCCCAGCATTCCACCCCCAACAATGGCCCAATTTTGTTGAGTAGCGTTCATGGGGGCATGAGTTCCGTTACAACCTGATCTTTGACGTGGTACTGCAATCCACAGGCCGAACAGGTGAGATCTGTCTCAATTAAATCTGTTTCAGACATAGACACTTCAGGAAACCGCATTAAAAGCTGACCACAGCGACACACGCACCCCACAGAATGTGCCGGATGCCCAATCGTAAGATGAAAATCCGGTACTGACTTTGTAACTAGGGTACCCATTCCCACCATGGCAAAGCGACCAATGCTCAGATCATTTCCAATCGTGCAGCCTGCGCCAATGGTGGCACCTTCGCGCACTAAGGTTGGCAACGTATGTTCGTCAGGGTCAGACGGGCGCAGTTGCTTAAGATCTGAGGTGGCAGCACGGGGGAAGCGATCATTCGTAAAGATAGTTCCGGCGCTAATCATTACGCCATCTTCGAGAGTGACGGCGTTGCAGATGTAGACAAATGCATTGATTTTGCAGCGGTTTCCAATCTTAACGCCATAGGCTATGTAGGTTTTTTCGCCAATAATGCAGTCTTCGCCAATTTGGGTGCCGTGGCGGATATGCACATTGTCCCAGACGGAAGTGCCTGTACCAATTTCGACATTTGACTCAATCAGAGCCGTGGAATGAATACGCACACTCATGAATGTTTTTCGACCATCAATATAACTGAAACTATAGAGTCTTCCGGCGACTAGGTGACGGCTAACACCGCCTAGATTTGATAGCCTTTGGTAGCGTTGAGATCTAAGTCTTGATCTGGGCACTTATATCGCGTTCTGCCTTAATGGCTGGGGAGAACACCTGCATGAGCTGATTTAAGGATAAATCGCGATGTTCTTTGACAAAGATAAGGGGAAATAACGCCACCATTCGGCAAATGCTAGACAAGATAAAAACACCCAGCAGTCCGCCTTGCGCCCAATGTTCGGCACAGTAGCCGCCGAGGGTGGTGCCAAGTGCGCCGCTGATGCCTGCTGCTGCTGCCATCCAACCAAAATAGGTAGACTGCTTGCGTAAAGGCGCAACGCCAATCTGGAGATTGTTATTACACAAATCAATCGCGGCACCCGTCCCTCCCATGACCACATGCAGCAGCGGCAGCCCTAGCCAAAGGGAACGAGAATCTGCTCCCACAAAGAGCCAAAGTATTGGTGTGAGGGCGAGGATAAGCCCTGCGATCGCCAGCACCACTCGATTGCCCACCCGATCTGCCAAACGCCCCCAAATCATCAGCATGAGTAAATTAGCCCCTGCCATCAGGCTGTTGTACAGCGTGACCTGATTAATGGGTAGATTAAGGTTATCCAACATATACAGATTAAAGAACGGCGCACTAAGGCTAAAGGCAAACATCCAGCCGCTGAAGTAGAGCAAAAATATCCAGAAGTTAGATTGTTCGGTTTGAATTGCTTCCTCAACTTTGAGTGTCAAGTCTGTTGGAGCATTGTCTAAGGACAGCATTTCCTGCGGCTTGCTCAGTAATTGCTGAGATTTAGGGTTAATGTCTGCCATCGAGTTTTGAAAGGCCAAACTGATGAGGCCAAAGGCGATCGCCACACCCAGCAATACGCCAAAGCCATCCACTGCGCCACTAGGCCATTGAGAGATCGCCACGCCCAGCAGCGGTACAGTAACGAGCGTAGTTAAGTTAGCTGCGCTATTGCGTAGCCCAAAGTAGCGTCCGCGCAGTCGTTTCGGCACCAGAACCGCCATCCAGCTTAGCCACGCGGCACTGCCTAAAGCACCCACGCCATAGCTGAGAAATGCGATCGCCAGTGTCCCTATAATTAGCGTTTGGGGTTCGATGTAGTTCCAGTGCAGTAGCCCCAAACCCAACAGTAGCAATAGCCACAGCAGGCGAGACGGAATGTATACGCCCAAGCAATACCAATGACGACTGGTCAATTGTTCTGACCAATAGGCTCCCAGCGGCTGCAAGAGATTGGCGATGAGGGGAATTGAGGCCAACAGCCCAATTTGGGTGGGGCTTGCCCCTAAATCCATCACAAAATTGGTCAGTAGCACTCCCCCTGTGATGTTGGAGTAAACCGCCGCAAAAATGCCATCTGCCGTTGAAGCCTCAAGACTGCTGCGAATTAAACCTTTCGTCAGTTTTGCCAATGGAACAGGCTGTGGGGTTAAAGAAGTCTCTAGCAAGGTTTTGTCTGGGGTTTCAGCCGAATAGATGCCCACGCATAACCTCTTAGGAACGTCCCCACTCAATTGTCTCAAGATCTAGGCAGAGATCAACTCTCTGCTGACTCCCACATCTCTGCACTTTCGCTTTATGTAGACTCAGGGTTAAGGGCATACTTAAAACAACAGCCGTAAATAGCAATAACCCATTGCACTAAACAGGAGTGCCATGACAAACGCCTTAAAATTGCCTCTTCGAGCCTCAATCCTGATTCGGGGGTCTCAGCTTTTTCTGTCTGCGGCGATTATTCTGCTGAGCTATGGCACTATCTTTCATCTTCAGTCTAGCCGTCTCTCTCAACTTGATCGAAAAGCCAACCAGCCCCTGACTGAAGCCGAATATTTACGCGAAGAACAGCAAATCAAAGCGAGTCTTCAGCTTTTAGCCAAAATGCCAGCCGTTGGGTTTGATAACCTTGTGGCAAATTGGTCATTTCTTAGCTTTCTTCAATACTTCGGCGACGATCAAGCTCGTCCTAAGACGGGGTACCGCATCACCCCTGATTTTTTTAAAGTCATCGTTGATCGAGATCCGCGCTTTCTGAGTATGTATCCCTATCTGTCTGCCAGCGTCTCGCTCTATGGTGGCCAGCCCAAGCAAACTGTTCGCTTACTTCAGCAGGGCATCAATGCGATTCCTCCCGCCATGCAGCCAGAAGCCTATTTTCTATGGCAGGCTAAAGCAACCGATGAGCTATTGTTTTTAGGCAAAACTCAAAATGCTCGGCACTCCTATGAAATGGCTGCCGCTTGGGCGAGTCAGTCGAGCGATCCTCAAATAGCGGCGATCGCCCAACGTTCTCGCCAGACCGCTCAATTTCTGGCATCCAACCCCGACAGCCGCCGTGCCAGAGTGGGGTCTTGGTACAACATATTGACCAATGCGATCGATAACCCCACCCGCCAATTTGCTGCTAGGCAAATCCAAGCCTTAGGCGGCGAAATTATTCAGCGGAATGGCGCATTTCAAGTGAAATTACCGCAGGCCGATTAGTTATATGACTGCATTGGGTATCCTCACTGCTGAGGGTGCGATAAATCTGTATAGATAGCTTTGAAGCGCAGCTTAGCGATCGCCCTCTCTTTCCGTTACACAGACAATTTATGGCTAAAGCAGAAGTGAATTAAGACCTAGCGATTAAAATCGTGTCTAAAATTCAGATTAAATCACCCATAAGCTGTTGTCTTGCTTGGGCTAATGCCTCTGGCAGCTTACCGGGGTCACGACCACCCGCCTGGGCTAGATTGGGGCGTCCGCCACCGCCACCGCCACAGATTTTGGCAATACCGCCAATAAACTTTCCTGCATTTAGCCCTTTTTTAATCACACTAGGGCTAAACGCCGCCACTAAGCTGACCTTCTGCGCTTCCGGAGAAGACCCTAACACCACCGCACCTTCACCGAGTTTTTGCAGCAGTCGTTCAGCCGCCGTTTGCAGAGAAACCGGATCGACACCCTCTAGTTCTGCTACCACGAGCTTAAAGTCGCCAATGGTTTCAGCCTGGTCTAAAAGCTGAGTGGATTTTACTAAAGCCAGTTCTGACTTAAGGGCTTCAAGCTGTTTTTGGGTGGTTTTGAGTTCGGTTTGAAGGTTGGTGACGCGCTCTGTGAGTTCTTCGGGTTTTGCTTTGAAGCGATCGCCCAGTTCCCGCACCACGGCATCCCGTACATTCAGGTACTCCAGTACCGCTGGCCCTGCAACTGCCTCAATCCGACGAACCCCAGAGGCAACGCCTGTCTCAGACACAATCTTAAATAGGCCAATTTCAGCGGTATTGCGGACGTGAGTACCGCCGCATAGCTCCATTGACACCCCAGGCACATCAATGACGCGCACTTGGGCACCATATTTTTCGCCAAACATAGCGACAGCTCCCTTTGCTTTGGCTTCCGCAATGGGCATTTCGTCCGTGTGGGTATCGTGGGCTTCGGCAATCCAGGTGTTGATTTGGTCTTCGATGCGCTGAAGTTCTTCGGTGGTTAAGCCACGGGTGAAATTATAGTCAAACCGCAGCTTGTCAAAGGCGACTAAAGAACCTGCCTGACCGATGGATTCGTCAATCAGCTTTTTAAGTGCCGCCTGTAATAGATGGGTTGCGGTGTGGTTGGCTTGGGCGCGACGACGACAGGCACGGTCAATCTGAGCTGTAACGGCATCCCCAACATTGATGGTGCCGCGCTCAACCCGACCGGAGTGGATGAATAACCCCGACTCTTTTTTAACGTCTTCAATACGCACCAGCATGTCACCGCCAGAGAAGTAGCCGCGATCGCCCACCTGCCCCCCAGACTCTGCATAAAACGGGGTTTGGTCTAAGGCAATCTGCACCAAATTTCCAGCTTCAGCCACCGCTACAGATTTTCCATCTACCAAAATCGCGGTTACTTTTGACGCTGTAGAGGGTTCTGTATAGCCTAAAAACTCTGTCGGGGTAAGCTGTTCTGCCAGTTGGCTGAGGGCACCCTGTGCCGTTAGGTCAATGATTGCATGGGCACCGCGACCACGATCTCGCTGTTGTTCCATCTCGGCTTCAAAGGCCGCTACGTCTACTTCTAAACCATGCTCCGCCGCAATTTCTTGGGTTAGCTCAAGCGGGAAACCGTGGGTGTCATAGAGCGTAAAGGCATCTTCGCCAGAAATGATGGAGGGTTGGCGGTCAATCACGTCTGCTAACAGTTTTTCACCCCGTCCTAGGGTTTTGAGGAACTGTGCTTCTTCACGCTTTAGCTCGGCCTTGATGAAATCAGCGCGCTCTCGCACGTTGGGGTAGGCGGTTTCGGAAAGGGCAATCGCCGTTTCTGCCACGGTCGCCGTAAATTCCCCTTCAATGCCAATGAGCTGACCGTGACGCACGAATCGCCGAATCAACCGACGCAGGATATAGCCCCGCCCAATGTTAGACGCTGTAATGCCGTCCGCAATCATGTGAACCACTGACCGGACGTGATCCCCAATTACTTTAAGAGAGATTTTGGTCTTTTCATCGCATTCAAAATAGTCAATGACCGCAAGATCCGCAGCGGTTTTGAGAATTGGAAAAATGAGATCCGTTTCGTAGTTATTGGGCACCTTTTGGAGGATCTGAGCCATCCGCTCTAAGCCCATGCCCGTATCAATATTCTTGTTTTGCAGCGGCGTTAGCTTGCCCTCTGCATCACGGTTGTACTGCATAAAGACAAGGTTGTAGAACTCAATGAAGCGCGTATCGTCTTCAAGATCTATATTGTCTGCACCCCGTTCTGGATGAAAGTCGTAATACAGCTCAGAGCAAGGTCCACAAGGCCCCGTTGGCCCCGAAACCCAAAAGTTATCGTCTGCACCCATGCGCTTAATGTGAGTGACAGGCACCCCAATCTGGTCGCGCCAAATTTCAAAGGCTTCATCATCTTCTTCAAAAACGCTGACTACAACCTGTCCTGGTGGCAGCGCAAACACCTTCGTAGAAAGCTCCCAGGCATAGGCGATCGCCTGTTCTTTAAAATAATCGCCAAAGCTGAAGTTGCCCAGCATCTCAAAAAACGTATGGTGCCGTGCGGTGCGCCCTACGTTTTCGATGTCATTGGTGCGGATGCATTTCTGCGACGTGGTGACTCTGGGGAACTCAGCCACCTGTTGACCCAAAAAGATGGGTTTGAACGGCAACATTCCGGCGATCGTCAAGAGTACCGTCGGATCTTCTGGCACCAGAGATGCGCTCGGCAGAATTTTGTGCCCCCGCGCTGCAAAAAAATCTAAAAACGTTTGCCGAATTTGAGCGCCGCCCAGAGAAGAAGCCATAGAACCTTAAAGCCAATTTTCACCTTCTTCCATCATGCCTTGTGAGAGAGGCTTTGCGGGGGCAAATAAAAGCAAAGTTGTGGAGTTCTATAGCTCGGATCGGCAAATGCCATAATAAAAACCATAGCCAGCACAAGGATATCCGCGAGGTTCTGATGGTTGTTAGCCCCACCCCATTTTATATTTCGCAAGAAGACTATCTAGAGGGCGAAGAAGTCAGCCCCATTAAGCACGAGTATCGCCGAGGACACGTTTACGCAATGGTTGGAGCCAAAAAACCCCATGGTGTTCTTGCCAGTAATATTTGCAGGCTGTTGGGCAATCATCTCGAAGATTCACCCTGCATTGTCCTCTTGTCTGATACGAAGGTCAGGCTAGAAGAGATGGATTGCTATTACTACCCTGATGTTGTTGTCACCTGCGACGAACGGGATCTCAGCACTACCGACGAATTTGTGCGTTTCCCGAAGCTGGTGATTGAGGTGCTGTCGAAATCTACGGCAACTTTTGACCGAGGTGATAAGTTTGCAGACTATCAAACCTCACCTGAATTAGAAGAATATGTCCTTGTTAGCCAAACCGAACCAAAAGTAGAGTGCTTTCGTAAAACTGAAGCGGGTTGGATCAGCCAAACCTATGGGGCAACGGAGACAGTTCACTTTGCCAGCGTTGGCTTGAGTGTGGCGATCGCCACCATTTATCACAAAGTCCCTGGGCTACCGTCCATCCCTTAAGGCTGAGCCTCCGAAACCCAGAAAAAATCTGCCGCCTCTGGGGACTTCTTAATCTCCTCCGATGGGTTCAGCAATACCGTGGCCTGTTTCCAGTCTTTTCGACCCGCCGCCTTAAGCCGTCGCGCCACACGACTCGGAATGCCGTCGCCAAACACAACATGACCCTGTCCTACCAGCACCACAATTTGACGGTCAGGGTGCTTCAGCCAAGATTGGGCGATCGCCTCTGCCATCGTTTCATCCCACAGCACCTGCGCCTCAAAAAATCGCTCAAAGCCATCGCTGTTCCCTTTCCCTTGATGGAAAGACTCATAGGTTTCTCGCATTCGTTTGCGATAGGATTCGCTGCTCAGATCTATTTCAGAACGGGGTGGAATCCACTTAAAATCCTTTGGTTCAAGGGCTTCTAGCCCAAAACGACCTACCTGACGGGTGATTTCAGTCGGCGTGTTGATCCCTAAAACGTGAAGGCGCTGCGATTTGGCAAACTGAACAATGGGCGAATAGAAACTCCAGTCAAACCCCCAGCGCTTTTTGTACTCTGTTTGCTCTAGAAGCTGGGCTTCGCTTAGGGTTCCATTTAAGTATTAGAGCTGTTGCGTTATAAAACGACCTAAAACTCTTTGACAACCTATCTTTTCTTATTTCTTCTTCCTTGCCTCTCTAAGCTATGCAGCTTCTAA
>JAGVDA010000170.1 GCA_020058975.1 Thermosynechococcus sp. WC_1
CATCACCGCCACCCTGGAAGAAGCAGGGCGCTGGGCGGCGCAGCTAGAAGCAATGGGCTGGGCGACGGTGCAGTTTTACCCCACCGCAGAATCTTCACCCTACGAAGCCTTTGACCTCGAAGCCGAAATGACCTGGGGACAGCTCCAGGTTTTGGCAGAACTGCTCAACCCCAGCCAGCCGATCGCCCTTGTCGCCACCGAGCGATCTCTCCAGCCCCATCTGCCCCCTGTCGAAGCCTTCCGTCCCTACTGCCTGACCCTCCATAAGGGCATGGAATACAATCTAGAAACCCTCAGCCGTCAGTTGGCAACACAGGGTTACGAGCGCGTATCCCTCGTTGAAACCGAAGGCCAGTGGAGTCGGCGCGGCGACATTATCGACGTGTTCCCTGTGTCCGCAGAACTACCCGTGCGCTTGGAATGGTTCGGTGACGAACTCGATAAACTGCGAGAATTTGACCCAGCTTCCCAGCGATCGCTTGAAAGCATCACCCAACTCACCCTTACCCCCACCAGCTTTCAACCCATCACCGTTGCCCACCTCACCGATGCTCAGCGGCAGCAAATCCAAACGCATCTTTCCCCCGAAGCTCAAGACCAGCTTGAAAACGGCACTTTAGAAGGTGCGCGTCGCTTCTTAGGTATCGCCTTCGGACAGCCTGCCTCCTTGCTTGATTACCTACCTGAAAATACCCTGATTGCCATTGACGAACCGGAGCAATGCCAAGCCCACTGCGATCGCTGGGTCGAACACGCCGAAGAACATTGGCAGAGCCTTGACCAAAGCGAACTGGTGCTGCCTAAAATCCATCAGTCGTTTGCGGAAGGGCTAGAACAACTCAGCATCTTTGAGAAACTTCGGCTTAATGAGTTAGCGGTAGAAAACCAGGGATTAAACCTTGCCAGCCGTCCCGTCCCTGCTCTGCCCCATCAGTTTGGCAAGCTGGCAGAGACGCTAAGGACGGAACGCGATCGCAAATTCCAGATCTGGCTGGTATCAGCACAGCCATCGCGATCGGTGTCGTTGCTGCAAGAACATGACTGTCCGGCGCAGTTTGTGCCCAACCCTAGGGATTTTCCGGCGATCGATAAGCTCCATGAGTACAAAACCCCCGTAGCGCTGAAGTATTCGGGGCTAGCGGAATTAGAGGGCTTTATTTTGCCCACGTTTCGTGTGGTGCTGGTGACAGATCGAGAGTTTTTTGGGCAGCATACGCTCACTACGCCCAGCTATATCCGTAAGCGCCGTCGCGCGGCCTCGAAGCAGGTTGACCCCAACAAACTTCAGCCAGGCGATTATGTGGTGCATCGCAATCACGGCGTGGGGCGCTTCATTAAGCTCGAAACCCTCACTATTAATCAAGAAACCCGCGAGTATCTGGTGATTCAGTATGGTGATGGTCTGCTGCGGGTGGCGGCGGATCAGTTGGGGGCGCTTTCGCGCTTACGGGCGACCAGCAGCCAGCCTCCCGAACTCAACAAAATGTCTGGTAAAGCCTGGGAAAAAACCAAGAGTAAAGTCCGCAAGGCCATCAAAAAGCTGGCGGTAGATTTGCTTCAGCTTTATGCTCAGCGATCGCAGCAACAGGGCTTCACCTACCCGACGGATCTCCCCTGGCAAGCCGAAATGGAAGATTCCTTCCCCTATCAGGCCACACCCGACCAGCTCAAGGCGACGCAGGATGTGAAGCGAGATATGGAAGGTGATCGCCCGATGGATCGGCTCGTCTGCGGCGATGTGGGCTTTGGCAAAACCGAGGTTGCCATCCGTGCCATCTTTAAGGCAGTGACGGCGGGTAAGCAGGTCGCCCTTTTAGCCCCTACGACCATCCTGACCCAGCAACACTACCACACCCTCAAGGAGCGGTTTTCGCCTTACCCCATCGAAGTGGGCTTGCTCAATCGTTTCCGTTCCGCCGAAGAACGTCGCACCATTCAGCAGCGCCTCCAAACCGGAGAGTTAGATATTGTGGTAGGCACCCATCAGCTCTTAGGCAAGGGCGTTAACTTTAAGGATCTAGGTCTGCTAGTGATTGACGAAGAACAGCGATTCGGTGTCAACCAAAAGGAAAAAATCAAATCCCTCAAAACCCAAGTAGATGTATTGACCCTCAGCGCTACGCCCATTCCGCGCACTCTCTACATGGCGCTGTCTGGAGTGCGAGAGATGAGCCTGATTACCACCCCACCTCCAGCCCGTCGCCCCATCAAAACCCACCTTTCGCCCTACGATGCTGAAACCATTCGCAGTGCGGTGCGCCAAGAGCTAGATCGCGGCGGTCAGGTCTTTTATGTGGTGCCTCGTGTGGAGGGTATTGAAGAAATTGCCGCCACGCTGCAAGTCATGGTGCCCAGCGCCCGCATTGAAACGGCTCACGGTCAAATGAACGAAGGCGAACTTGAAGCCACCATGCTCACTTTCGGCAATGGCGATGCCGATATTCTGGTCTGTACCACCATTATCGAATCGGGCTTAGACATCCCCCGCGTCAATACTATTGTGATTGAGGATGCCCAAAAGTTTGGTTTATCCCAGCTTTATCAGTTGCGAGGACGAGTGGGTCGCGCTGGTATCCAGGCCCATGCGTGGCTGTTTTACCCCAACGCCCATTCGCTAACGGACGTGGCACGACAGCGGCTGCGAGCACTTCAGGAGTTCACCCAGCTTGGCTCTGGCTATCAGCTTGCAATGCGAGATATGGAAATTCGCGGCGTAGGCAATCTCTTGGGCGCAGAACAATCCGGTCAAATGGACGTGATTGGCTTTGACCTCTATATGGAAATGCTGCAAGAGGCCATCAACGAAATTCGCGGTCAGGCCATTCCTCAAGTAGACGACACCCAAATCGACCTTAGCCTCACCGCCTTTATTCCCTCAGACTACATCCCCGACCCTGACCAAAAGATGAGTGCCTATCGTGCCGTAGCTTCTGCTAATTCCAAACAGGAGCTAACGCAAATTGTGGTGGACTGGTGCGATCGCTATGGTTCCCCACCCCCTGCGGCGCAGCAACTCGTCCGAATTGTTGAACTCAAGCAAATTGCGAAATCCCTAGGGTTTTCTCGTATTAAGCCAGAAGCGAAACAGCACGTTATTTTAGAAACCCCGATGGAAGAACCCGCCTGGAATTTACTGGCAGAGAATTTGCCGGAACATCTGCGATCTCGGTTCGTATACAGCACGGGCAAGGTAACGCTACGCGGCTTAGGCATGCTGAAAGCTGACCAACAGCTTGAGCATTTAATCGAGTGGCTAGGCAAGATGCAGGGAGCCTTGCCGGAGGCTGCGATAGCTTAGGGGTAAAAAAGTGAGCTTGAGGACGATTTAAGCGAATGCGAGAGATTTCAGGACATAATGAGTGATGCCTTTAGAAAATGAGTTGCTGAATCAAGGCGTAGAGCGGCTGCAAGAAGGAGATTACGAAGCAGCATTAAATTTGTTGGATCGGGCGATTGCTCAGAACTCGCAGCAGGCTGATGCTTGGTATCAAAAAGGGTTGTTGTTGCAAAAGTTAGGACGGTATGTGGAAGCGGTTGCAGCCAATGAAAGGTTTATGGCTTTGGCAAGCACAGCAAAGAAAGTTGATAAAGCCCTAAAGCCCTTGAACCACGCTCCATTGTTTAAGATATCTCCCCAACCGGATTTAGCTGAACAATGGCTTGAACAAGGCAATCAACAGCATCTATCGGGCGATTTTGAGGGAGCGATCGCCAGTTACGATAAATCCCTAGAATTCCTTCCCACCCTCCACAGAGCCTGGCACAGCCGGGGATCTGCACTAAATCTTCTTAATCGTTATAAAGAAGCGATCATCAGCTTGGATAAATCCCTGAAATTCAATCCCGACTGCTATGGAGCTTGGGCTGAACGGGGAACTGTATTATTTCATCTCAATTGTTACGAAGAGGCGATCTCCAGCTACGATAAAGCACTGCAATTCAATCCCGACGAACATGAAATTTGGGACAGCCGAGGATTTGTCGTCTTATCGTCTCCCACCTATAGCCAATTTCCGGCATTGACTGTAGGGGCTATCCTTAGCCAACAACATCCCCAACTCAATCAGCGGGGTTATTCCGGCCAGGTAGTTACCCTAGAATTTGGCCTAATGCAAGTTGCTCCCCAATCAAAAGGCTGGGGTTATTTGCAGCGTGCTCTAGGCGAAGCCCATTTTAACCAAGGCAAACGAGAGCAACAGCAGAGCCATAACACTAGCACCTACTGGCAAAAAGCACGGCACTGTTTAGAGCAAGCGCTATCGGTTTTATCAGCAGAAGCCTTTCCTCTGTTAAGACTCAAAACTTTGGAATTAATGATCCGGTTATTGTTGCACCAAGGCAACGCTGCCACCGCCCAAACACACCGCAAAGCCGGGGTCGAACTCCTCCAAATCCTCCTCAATCAAGCCCCTACCCCTTTCCAAAAGCAACAACTTGAAGCCGAATTTTCTGGTTTCAGTCAAATCGCTGTTGATGTTTGGCTGCAAGCCAACGAACCCATCATCGCCCTAGAAACCGCCGAACGCTACAAAAACCGCTGCCTCACCTGGATTTTAGAAGCTTGGCGAGAAACCGTCATCTCACCCAGCTATGCAATGATGCAAACCCTTTGCACTCCAGATACAGCGGTTGTTTACTGGCACCTCAGCCCTGATAGCCTTACCACATTCATCTTCACCGATAAAAATGACAGGCCACAGGTATTAGAAGGCAACAACGCATCCCAATTTCAACAGTTCACCACCCTGTTGCAAGAGTGGCACAGAGAATACCAAGACTACGCCAGTCAAAAATTTACCGGAACTGACGGCGAAAATCATCCTTGGCAAAAAAATCTAGTCCTTCGGCTGGACAAGCTTCGACAAAAGATTCTACAAATTGAAGCCATTACTCAAAAACTCCCAGACTCTGTTAAAACCCTCATTTTGGTTCCCCACCGCGACCTGCATCTACTCCCACTTCATGCGCTCTTCCCTGATCGTTTGAGCTGTGTCTATCTCCCTTCACTACAAATCGGCTTAAATCTGAGTCAAAAAGCCAGAGAAAACAGCACCTATGCCCCCTTGCTGAGTGTCGAAGATCCTGCAACAGAGCAGCCCCCAATGCACTTTGCGAAACTAGAATCTGCGATTATTCAGCTCATAGTCAAAAATGCAACATGCATCAGCCGTAATGATGCCGCGACAGATATCGTGATTCACAACCTGAAAAAATCTTTCTCCACTCTTCACTTCACCGGACACGGTGCCTACAACTCCCGCACTCCCTCAGATTCTGGCATTGCCCTCACCGATGGCCTGCTCACCGCCAAAGAAATCAGCCAGCTCGACCTATCCAGCTATAAACTCATCGTCCTCGCCTCCTGCGAAACCGCCCTCACAGGAAACGAAGGCATTAAAACCGAATACGTTGGCCTTGCCAGTGCTTTCCTTAAAGCTGGAGCTACCAACGTTCTCAGCACCCTCTGGCCCGTAGACGAAATCTCCAGCGCTTGGCTGATGATTCGCTTTTATCAATTTTTACTAACAGGCGATACCCCATCAATGGCTCTCAGACAAGCTCAGCGCTGGCTTAAAACCGTGACATGGCAACAACTTGCAGCTTGGATCGCCCAACTCAGTCAACTCCCAAATTTAGGTCGAGGTTATATTGACATCCTCACCCCGCGAGCCAAAAACACCCTTAAGGAGGGTACTATAATGGGGCTAGACAAGCCTACAAAATACAGTCATCCCTACTACTGGGCAGCATTTACAATGACAGGGCAAGGCTAACCTATGACCACCCAAAAAACATTAATTAACTCTGAAGCACTGCTCAACGCCCTTGCCCAGCAGACCAAACCGTTGCCGCAACCTTTACAGCACTCTCTTCAAGAAGTTGGTCAAGCACTCCAACACGATCGACCTGAAACCGCCTATCAACTGCGTGAATTAATTAAACAAGCCCCCCCTCTAGAAGAGGCGTACCAAAACGCCCTAGAACAATGGGACGAACAATATGCCTCCCAACAACGCGCCAAAAGCTTTACTGAAGCTTTTCAAAATCCATCCGTTCTAGACTCCTTCTTTCTCAACGATGTTGCACCTTCTGAAGATTGGGTAACGTCAGCCAGAAAAATCGCTCAGAACAAAACCGTTGAAGCCCCTGCCTCAAATTTTTGGGACAAAGCAGATCGCATTGCTGTAATGACTGCCGGAGGTGCAGCACTCGGTAGCGCCATTGGTCAAATTCCTGGCGCTTTAATTGGAGCAGCTTTTGCAGCGGGCTATGGATGGTATATTAGCTTTGCAAAAGCAAAGTCTGCTCAAAAAACCTAAATGCAGCTAAATTATTTATACGTCTGGGTCGGTGTAATGGTCATCGTACTCTTCATTGCACCCCTCATCCGAAATAATCGTGGACGCAAGCCTCCTAAAACCGAAGAATTTGTTATTGCAGGGTTTGCCCTTGGAGGTGCGATCGCATTGATCAAAGTCCTCATCAAGTTGCTCACGCAAGAAAAATTACAAGCAGATCTAGATCTAGACGGCAGTATTGCCCTTTGTATTAGCTCTGGACTAGGGATATTTTTTTCTCTCAAAGAAGTTTGGAAGCTGTTTTAAGACTGGATGATATCTGCAAAGACCATACCTGAAATTTAATGACGGAGAATCTACCAGAATGTCTGTGATCGCCCTTGCCCCAGAAAGGCGATCGCCTCACGGATGCCAGTTGGGATTATCGACAAGGAGATTTTCTGACTGAGCGATCAATCAGCTCCTTAAAATCGGCCTGCCATTTTGCAAGGCCACTAAGCTGAGCGTCAGTGGCCCCGAGCTAAAAACCTTAGCAGCAGTAACCGCCTGAATTTCCACAGGGGCATTATTATTTTGTTCCTTAAGTGCCAACACAAACCGAAATAAATCAATCTGACGGAACGACCCCACTGTTCCAGTCACCGGATCGGGCAGTACGCCTGATTCAATGGCTCGACGATTTGCGGCACTAAAAAGAGCATTAATACGAGCTAAAATTTGCTCGTCGGTGAGGGTAGACGGCGTGAGGGTAAGGGTTGAAATCACCGCATCTTGCGGAAATATTTCGTTATTTAGCGCGACTTGAGGCACTGCAATCACCTGGCTTTCGCCTTCTAAATAGTTGAGTGCCGACAAAATTCTGACGACGTAGGTTTTGCCATCACTGACCTGTTTAATAAGCCCTTCTACATCTTCTTTTGCCATTTCAACCACGCGCTGATCGGGAGATAGATTGCGAGGATTGGTCAAAATAATAGCGGTACGTCTTGCCTGAAGTCGTAAGGTATTAATGGCCTGTAATGCCTCATTGGGGTTACGAATGTTCTGAAGCACCCCAACCGCAAGAATTTGGCCTGCTCGAATCGTGACATTTCCTCGACGTAAGCCTAAAAGCAGCACTCGCAGGTTTTCGGACAGCCGCTGCCGATTTTCTTCTAGAGCAGCAATTTCGCGCTCTAGAGACTGCCGCTGTTGACGCAGGGTATTTTGCTCATTAGTGGCCTGCTGAAGCTGCACTTGTGCTTCAGAAACCGATCGCTGGAGACTGGCCTGCTGTGCCACCGCAGACTGGAGCTGCTGTCGCGCTTGGGTAATCTGCTGCTCAACGCTTTGGATTCGCTGTTGGGCCGTTTTGGCGGCGCTTTCTAGCGTCTGTTTTTGGCTCGTTGCATCTTTAAGACGGGTTTGGATTTGATTGCGCTGGGCAACCAACTGTTGCCGTTGGGTAGAGAGCTGTCCAATCTGCGATCGCAACGTCGTCGCCTGCTTACCAAACCGAAGCAAATTAGCCTGCGCTAAATCATAGCGAGAGCGCAGCTGCTTCAGCTTTGCCTCACTCACCTTTTGCCGCGCAACCGAAAACTTAAGCGAGTCATTGACATTGCGTAGCCGCCGGACTGCCTCGGTCAAATCAGCGCGTGATACCGATAATTCGGTCTGAATTTGAGACTTTTGAGACAGCGCCTGGTCAAGCTCTTGATTCACCTTGCGATTTTGACGAATAATCGCATCGGTGCGAAAGACAATGTCTCTTAGCTCTCTATTGGCGGCAAGCATCAATCCAAGGGTAGAAGCTGCCGTAATGCTGCCCGTCAAAATTGTGACCAACACCGCCGTCTTCTTGGGGCGCATGTTAAACAGGCTTAACCGCGCTTTGCCCACGCGGCTACCAATGCGATCGCCCACCGTCGCAATCACACCACCCAAAATAATGATCGCAAGGATCAGAAAGTATCCAGCCATTGAGTCAATGTGGGGAAATCCCCCAGCGTCGACACATCCCTACTCACACCCAAACATTTTGGCAAAACGCGATCGCCTCTGCCAAAGATGACTGAACCTGCCGTGATTGTATCATTACCCCCAAGGCCAACCGCTGCGGTGAAGCCAAATAGATAACGCTATAGCAGTCCTTCTAGACGTCGCTTAATTTCATCGAGATCCGCCATTGCGGGTTCTGGTTCCTCCGCTCTGGGCACTGCACCCTCCTCCTGCCAATCAGTTTCATCTACGTTCGAGGCAGGTGGCACCGCCAGCATCCCCTCAGAGACATACTGCAACCCTAGGCCAGAACTTTCGCAAAATTCTTCAAGCTCTTCTTGATCAATGCCTTCGACGGCTGCTTCTGGAAAGTCTTGAGCTTCTAACAAAACTGCAAAGCGGATTGCATCATCCTCTTCTTCAAAAGCTAACACGACGTCTTGGTAGTCATCTTCTGTTTCAGGCTGCTTCAGCTTAAGGGTGTGAATGCCTTCATTATCAGTGCCTACGTTAAACAGAAGAACATATACTCGCATAGCCACCCTTATGGAAATCAAACGCTTTATTATCTTTTCCGCTGACTGCACCCCGTCTTGAGCGAAGTTCGACGCTTGGGGACAGCGTTGCTAGACCTTACAAACCCTATCAATATCTCTATCAATAGGTAGATGTTCTCACAGAATTATGTCCCAATATTAAGACAGAGTGGCTTTCGTTCAAGATTGTTTCATATTGGCTTTGCTGTGGCAATTCCAAGGGCTATTTTAGGCTACATTCTTAGCAAGTTGTCACCACCATGTGAGACGATACAGAATCAAATTTGCTAAAGTTCTGAGCAAGCCCTGAATACGACTCCTCACTCCTGTCTGGCGATCGCGGCGGCAACTGCTGCTCAATCACTCACTTCTATGTCGCAATCGTTAGATAGGCCATCGCTGTCTTAACCAGAGCGTGCTATGTCTTATTCTTCTCCAGATCCGTCTCCACGGGGACCTAGAATGCTGGGGCTGGCGCTGTTCAGCCGTCCTGTTTTAGGGAGTCTACTTGTTCTCGGTGTCCTCTCTGGGGCAGCGGCATGGCGTGGACTCGTTTTTGTGGAGCATGAGCTGGCTCCGATGGTTGAGCAAAACCTACTGAAGCTGCTCAACAGACCCGTCAAACTTGGCCCACTCAAGCACTACTCCTTCACCGAACTTGAGTTTGGGCGCTCTACCATTCCACCTCACCCAACCCAGCTCAATGGAAAAACCGTTTTAGACAAAGATCAGGTCACGGCAGAATCTGTGGTGGTTCGCTTTAACCCGTGGACGGTGCCGTTCAGCCGAACGCTGGGGCTTGATGTCATTCTGAATCGTCCGACGGCGTATATCGATCAGGCACCTGATAATCGCTGGATTGGCACTACGCTAACGACCCTGCCAGATTCTGGGGGCGTTAAGATTCAGCTCAATTCGATTCAGGCTTCCAACGCAACCGTCACCCTCGCGCCAAGCGTTGGCGCACCTCGAATTTTGCAGCGCAGCAATGGGGTAGTGAAATTTAAGGACAATAACAAAAATATTGATTTTCGCAGCACCGCTGAGATTGACTCTGGCGGTCGTGTAGCGCTTAACGGCAACTGGAAGCCGCCCCAGCAAGCGCTAGAACTAACGGCTCAAACTCAGAAGCTTGCAGTAGCTCCCCTTTTACCATTACTGCCACCTAGCCCCGTGCGCGTCAGTGCTGGGCAGTTTGATGGTCAAATTCGGTTGGCCTACGCCCCGCAGCAGCCTCTTCGCGTGGGCAGTAAGGGTAAACTGCGGCAGTCTCAGGGCGTGTGGACAGAGCAGTCCATAGCAGGAAAGGCCAAGCAGATTGACATGGATGTGTCTATTATTGCGCCGACAAACCAGCAGCCGATTGTGCAGGGTAACGCGTCGATTCAGGGTGGCGAAGGTCAGATTCCAGAAAAGTTGATTTTGGCGAATGGTCGAAGTAACCGCCAAACGATTCGTGATGTTGGCGGCACGCTTAAGTTTTTGGGCGCTTCTCAACTCATGCAGCTAGATCTCAAAGGGGCTCTGGCAGCGGGAGGGAATGCCGCCGTCAAAGGGAACGTTCGGCTACCCTTAGAGACTGCAAATCTGTTGATTCAGGCTCAAAACCTTCCGGCAGCGCTCTTTAACCGAGCCTATGAGTTGCCCATTAACGTGAGCGCGGGGCGTGTGGGCGGCAATATTGCGGTGCAGCTTAAGAAAAACGAGCGACCCTCGCTTCAGGGCGTTGCGTCGTTGAGCCGAGTGAATGCTGCGGTGCCAGGGGTGCCTCAGCCTTTTCTAGATACAAATGGCGTTGTTCGACTTAGCGGACTCACGGCGACGTTAGAAGGGGTGACGACTCGCTACGGCGCAATTCCGGTAAAGGCGCGGGGTTCTATCGACCCCGATCGCGGCTATGACCTCGTGGCACAGACACAGCCCATTGAGGTGAATACTGCGCTTAAAACGCTTCAGGTTGGTGCGTTGCCCTTTCCGGTTGCGGGCGTAGTGCAGGCCAGTGACATTAGGGTGGGAGGTGCGATCGCCCAACCCATCCTCACGGGCAGCGTCCAAAATATCGGCGCAGTGACCCTTGACCGAGTGCCGATGCGGTCTGCATCGGCGCAGTTTAAGCTGGTGCCGTCTTTACTTACCATTTCAGACATTGCCGCAACGCCCATAGACGGGGGCAACATCACAGGGGTTGCGACGCTGCAAATTCAGCCAGAACCAAGCCAAAGCGTTTTGAATGCGCAGTTTCAGGCCAGCGGACTGTCAGGAGATGCGATCGCCAAGCTGTATCAGGCATCCCCTGGGTTTGCCATTGGGCTAGTAGGCGGCAGTGCTTTAGTCTCAGGACCCGTTAACGATATTGAGACTGCTGTACAGTTTCAAGCACCTAGGGGCGTATACCCAACCGTTGGGCGTGCGATCATCCGTCAGGGTAGAACGACACTGCAAGACGTGATTGCTCAAGTGAAGGGCGGTAGCGTACAGATCAGCGGACTGATCGCCGATGGGCAGGTTGACCTCAATGCAGTGCTGCCTGGAATTGATTTAACAGGCTACTCTGCCGATCTTAAGGGCGCTCTCTCTGGTCAGCTTGCCATTACGGGGGCACTCTCAGGTTTCAGTGCCCAAACCGCGCGGGCAAAGGGATCTTTACTGTTCTCAAAAGGGCTTTCAGTTTTACAAGATCCGCTCACAACCCAGATTCGTTGGGATGGGCGACAAATCTTGGTAGATCGTGCCTCTGCGCCTAACTTCGAGGCGCGTGGGGTTGTGGGCGCAATTTTACAAGGCCCTCAGGCTCCGCAAATTACGACTTTAAACTTAGACGTATTGGCTCAGCGCTTTGAGTTGAATCGGCTTACGGCACCCCAACTCTCTCAAAATCCGCTTCACGGCCTTGCAGATCTCAACGGCAGGCTCACGGGTACGCTCAGCGCTCCGGTACTAACCAGCAAGCTAGAAGTCTCTACGCTCAAGGTGTCTAACTTGGCCTTTGAGCCATTAATGGTGGGTCGTCTCAATTTTGATGCCGTTCAGGGGCTAGACCTTAATTTGGGGGGTACGCGCGATCGCATCCAGGTGGCGCTAGACCCTAAACAGCGTCCCATTGCCATCGACATCCGGCGCGATACGGCCTCTATTGTGGGTCAGCGCACCACGCCCAATACCTTTGGCCTGGTCCTAAAAGACGTGCCGCTGATGGCGCTCAATGAGTTTCCGCAAATTTCACAAAACATCGGGTCGGTTTCAGGGAATGCTTCTGGAACGCTGGCACTCAATTTACAAACCCTAGATGCCGATGGCGCGTTTGTGGTGGAGCAGCCCGGACTGGGGCGCGTCGGCTATGGTCGCTTTGTGGGCGATCGCCTCACGGGTCAAGTCCGCTATGCCAAGGGGGTTGCCACGCTTACCGAGGCGCGTTTAGTTCAGGGCGAAAACCAGTATCAGCTTGATGCAACGCTAGCCAACTTTGCGAACCCTCAAGTGTCAGGGCGCTTGCTCATTGCCCAAGCGCAGGTTGAAGATTTAATTGCCGTGGGTAAATCCCTAGGGTCTTCCCTGGGTGCAATTGACCCAGCTTCACCCAATTTGGGTCGTGCAGATAATGTACAGACAGAGCCAGTCAACCTGTCCAAGATTCCGCTTTGGCAGCAGTTTCAGCGCTTGGCGGAGGTGGATGAGCTACTAGCCCAGCTTAAGCAAAAGCAGGCTGGCAATGGCGTAGCGCTACCCAATTGGGAAAAACTGAAGGGTCGCATTGCAGGCGAGGTTCGGTTTGCCGGATCGCTTAAGACGGGGGTAAATGGCAGTTTTGATCTCGCAGGCCAAAATTGGGATCTAGACCCCTACCGTCTTGATCAGGTGGTGGCAAAGGGCAGCATTACGCCATCCGGCATCACCGTGGAGCCGCTGAGCATCACCAGTGGTGAGAGTATGGCTTCCTTTGTGGGGCGAGTGGGTGGGGGCGATCGCCAATCGGGGCAGCTCACCGTCAAACAGGTGCCCATTGAGTCTATTGCAGACTTACTAGATTTGCCCGTCAACGTCACAGGCAAACTTAATGGCGTTGCCAATCTTTCTGGTCAGTGGGACAACCCCAGCCTTCAAGGACAGTTTAGTGTTGACCAAGGCGTGATCAACCGCGCCAACATTCAAAATGCGTCTACGCAGTTTAGCTACAAAGATGCGCGGCTGGCCTTCAATAGCACCGCCAATATTGATTCTCCTGAACCCATTCAAATTCAGGGCAATGTCCCCTATGCGCTGCCCTTCTCCTCGGTTAAGCCTTCGGATAATCAGGTCAATATTTCGATGGCTGTCAAAGATCAGGGTTTAGCGCTGGTGAATTTATTTTCAGAACAGGTGTCTTGGGTAGACGGGAAAGGCAGTCTTAACCTTCAGGTCAGGGGCACCCTCGACAAGCCTTTACTGCGCGGGAATTTAGCGCTTCAGGATGCAACCCTGCGATCGCCCACCTTCCCAGAGCCGCTGACAAACGTGAATGGAGCCGTGCGGTTTAATAGCGATCGCCTTAAAGTATCTGAGCTAACTGGACGCTACAACAAAGGCCAACTGAGTGTAAACGGCAGCATTCCTATTTTTGATGAGAAATTACCCGTCGAAACGCCACTGTCTGTCTTACTCAATAACACCGCTCTTAGCGTTAAAGGGCTATACAAGGGTCAGGTCAATGGCGATCTCAACGTCATTGGTAGCGCCTTTCGACCCGTCATCAAAGGCTTTGTCGCCCTAGACAATGGAGAAGTGCTGCTGGCGGCGGCCTCTGCTGCCCAATCCTCAGCAACTGGACAGACAGACGCTCCTGCCGCAGGGGGAGGAGCCGCCTCGGCAGCGTTTCAGGGGCTACAGGTACGTCTGGGCGAAAATATCCGAATTTTGCAGCCGCCCGTCCTCAGCTTTATTGCCACGGGGCAGGTGGATTTAGACGGCTCTGTTGATGCCCCTCGCCCCAGCGGAATTGTTCGATTTAACAAAGGGAACGTCTATCTTTTTACGACGCAGTTTCGAGTAGACGAACGCAAAGATAACTATGCCCAATTTACGCCTGCCTATGGCCTAGACCCTTTGCTAAATATCAGCCTCCGCACAACGGTGACAGAAGTTGCCGCAGGTCGCAAAACCAACCTCAATGAATTTGCAGATATTCAGGCTGGAACCCTTGGATCTATTGAATCAGTTCGGGTTCGAGCCAACATTCAGGGCAGAGCCAGCCAGCTTAACACGCGCTTTAGCGACATTTTAGAGCTGAGCAGCACTCCAGGGCGCACTCAAAACGAAATTTTAGCCCTCCTCAGCGGCGGCATTACGCAGTCCCTAGAGGCTGGCGATGCCCAGGGTGCCATTGTCAACTTTGCCAGCTCAGCCGTCTTTAATCGGTTTCAGAGTATTGTGGATGACGTGTTAGGCAGTCGAGCTAGCTTCCGGCTATTTCCGCTGCTGACGCCCATCAAAGACAACAACAGCAATACTGGCTCAACCCTAAACTTGGGCGCTGAATTTGGCTACGATGTGACCGATCGCCTGTCGGTATCGGTTCTTCAAATCGTGACGGCTCCCAATGAGCTGCCGCAGCTTAATCTCAGCTATGATTTTACCGATCAGCTGCGTCTTAGAAGCTCAGTAAACTTTCAGGGTGATGCTCTGGGCATTCTAGAATATCGCCTGCGCTTCTAAACCCGTCTTAAGCAGCTACAACCGCTACTCTCTCTATGCAGAATAGATTTTGCATAGGCTTATCTTCATGAAAACGAATGTATAAAACTTCACAATTTTTCATAAGATAGTTTTATTGGTAAATAAGTATTTTTACTCATCATCATGGCGGATCACTTTCCCTGGTTGACCACAATTATTTTGCTGCCTGTTTTGGCCTCTATTGCCATCCCATTCCTGCCAGACAAAGATGGTAAGACCGTGCGGTGGTATGCCCTTGGAGTCAGCATTTTAGAATTTGTTTTGATGTGCTACGTCTTCTGGACGCACTACGATGCCAGTAACGCTTCATTTCAGCTTGTCGAAAAATATGCGTGGCTCCCTACCCTAGGGCTGAGCTGGGCCGTCTCGGTGGATGGGTTATCGGTTCCCCTCGTAATTTTGGCGGGGCTGGTCACAACGCTATCTATCTTTGCGTCTTGGCAGGTAGATCGTAAGCCACGGCTGTACTACTGCCTCATGCTGCTGCTGTACTCCGCCCAGATTGGGGTCTTTGTCGCTCAAGATTTGGTGCTGCTGTTTATTATGTGGGAGCTAGAGCTGGTTCCGATTTACCTACTGATTTCCATTTGGGGCGGCCCCAATCGTCAGTATTCTGCCACTAAGTTTTTGCTCTATACCGCAACGGCCTCTATTTTTATCCTAGTCGCGGCGTTAGGGTTAGGGCTTTATGGCGGCGGAAACATTACTTTCGATATTGCGGAATTAGGGCTTAGACATTATCCCCTTGCCCTCGAAATACCCCTCTATGCCGGACTGCTGATCGCCTTTGGTGCGAAGCTCGCGGTTTTTCCGCTCCATACTTGGCTACCGGATGCCCATGGCGAAGCCTCTGCCCCCGTTTCGATGATTTTGGCAGGCGTACTGCTCAAAATGGGAGCCTATGGACTCATTCGGCTCAACATGGAGCTGTTGGGCGATGCCCATATCTATTTTGCGCCAATGCTGGCAATTTTAGGCGTCGTCAATATTATCTATGGTGCATTTAACTCCTTTGCCCAGACCAACATGAAGCGCCGTTTGGCCTATTCTTCTGTGTCTCACATGGGGTTTGTGCTGCTGGGCATTACGTCTTTCACCGATATTGGCATGAGCGGAGCCATGCTCCAGATGATTTCCCACGGACTCATTGCTTCGGTTCTATTTTTCCTGGCGGGTGTCACCTATGACCGAACGCACACCATGTCTATGAAAGAAATGGGCGGCATTGCCCAGGTGATGCCCAAGGTGTTTGCGCTGTTTACAGCCAGTGCAATGGCTTCCCTTGCCTTACCCGGAATGAGCGGTTTTGTGAGCGAACTTGCCGTGTTTATCGGCATGACGACCAATGATGTCTTTAGCAGCCCTTTCCGAATCGTGACGGTGTTTTTGTCGGCAGTCGGGATAATTCTGACCCCCATCTATTTACTGTCTATGCTGCGGCAGGTGTTTTATGACTCTGGCGCTATGCAAAGCTGCGATATTTCCCCGTCTTGTGATGTGGGAGAGATGCAGTTTCAAAATCAGGGCGCTCAAGATGCGGTGTGCTTTGGCACAAGCTGTGTCTTGCCGGAGGATGCAGAATTTATTGATGCGAAGCCACGCGAAGTGTTTATTGCCGTCTGCTTTTTAATGCTAATCATTGGGATGGGGGTTTATCCAAAGCTGGCAACCCAAGTCTATGATGCAAAAATGATTGCGGTGAATGCTCATGTGCGAGCGTCTTATGTGCAGATAGCTCAAGAAAATCCTAACCTTTACGCGACGGCTTTTTCGGTACCCAAGCTTCCATCTGCTGGCCTTGCGACCATTCTCGACGGTGTGAGTTAATCTAAGGCCATCTTCCTACGGTCTGTAGAGACGGCAGACTAAGCTGCCGATGCTCTCACTCTTAACGGTTTCTGCGCTCAATTCAGGAGGGATATTGCGCGATCGCATCTTTGCAAAGACTCGGCAGTCATAGATTCGTTCGGGCTGCTTCTCGCCGTTTATACTTAGCAATGCCCAGTATTCCCAATAGTTTTTGGCACTGCGGCGCAGGTTTAGAATGCACACCTCTTGACCCGCAACCGTTTGGCATTGAGCGGCGATCGCAGGTAACGCCATCCCCGCTAACCAGACTAAGGCGAACAAAAGTGCAGTAATCATCCACCGATGGAGCCAGCTTGCTCTATTCATTTTTATGCCGCCTGCATCTCACGGAGTGCCGCGAGAATTGCGTCATTGGGTACTTCATCTGTAATTTTTACCATGCCGATGTTGTGGGGCATAATAAATCGCACCCGACCCGCTTTTACCTTCTTATCGGCAGTCAGCATTTCTAGCACCGCGTCCGTTTCAAAATCAGTAGGGAGCTGAACGGGCAGACCAACCTTGCGGATGAGACGATACTGGCGATCGCAGCAGTCTTGCGACCATAATCCAAGCTGCGCCGCAATGTGCCCCACCGCCATCATCCCTAACCCCACGCCTTCTCCATGATTAAAGGTTCGGTAGTGGGTCAAGCTTTCAATGGCGTGACCGATGGTATGACCGTAGTTCAGAATCGCCCTTAACCCCGCTTCTTTTTCATCTTGCGACACCACATCCACTTTTGCCTGACAAGAGCGGCGCAGCATTTCCATCAGTAGTTCCATTGAAAAAGAGCGACGCTGATCAATCCGAGAGAAATCTTCAAGCTGCTCAAATAAATCAGGATCCCAAATCACGCCGTACTTAATCACTTCAGCCATTCCTGCGCGAAACTCTCGCGTGGGCAGCGTATCGAGTGTTTCTGGGTCAATCAGCACTAAGCGTGGCTGATGAAAGGCACCAATTAAATTTTTACCCTGAGGGTGATTTACTCCAGTTTTACCCCCAATAGACGCATCCACCATTGCCAATAGCGTCGTCGGAATTTGCACCACCGCAATGCCCCGCAACCAGCTTGCTGCGGCAAAGCCCGTCATATCCCCAATAACGCCGCCCCCCAGCGCCACCATGGTTGAAGATCGCTCAAGGCGATGGGCTAAGGCACTATCAAAGATTTTTTCAATTGAGCGAAGGGTTTTGTAGCGTTCCCCCGCAGGCAAAATGCAGCAGGCCACATCAAATCCGGCTGCTTGTAAAGCACTCAATGCGGCTTCGCCATAGTGTTTCCAAATTTTTGGATTGGAGACAATTAAGATCTTTTTGCCAAGATTAGGAGACACCAATGCAGCATCTTGAAAAATAGCTCCTATTTGCCGTAGTCCACCCGCTGCCAGCACTACTTTATAAGCATTTTGCGGGATTGGAACAGGAATAACAGTCTGCATGATTGGCTATGGTCTACGACAGTCGGGCTTGTATTTTAGCTTACAGACTTTACCGAGCGGAAAAGCAGCAAATTTACAGAATCATTCCAAAAACGTCAAAAAATAGACATTTTTAATCGCTTCTTCCAGTGTTTTCAGTCACTGTGTCTATCCAGTTATTTGATTTGAATCTGATGCACTTCCTCAGTGCGTTACAAATGCTTTCGCCATTACAAGCGTTCTCTGACTCCCATCACTTAGATCAAATCTAGACCTTTCTTAGAATTTTTGTCTTTATTGCTCAACGTCTTCAATCGCTTTATCCAAGGGCTATTCAGAGATTAGAACGAGAAGATATATTCTTCAATCACAGAAAACTTTACAAAAGTTAACTATGTCTGTTACATTAATTTACATAATCAGCATTTTAAGGATAACTTCATGAACGCACGCAGCTATACAACTGACGAACAAGGCAAGCTCAACAACTTTGCCACCGAACCTCAAATGTATGTTGATGAAAACGTCCGCACAGGTTTTACGGCTTACTCAGAACAGATGAACGGACGCCTTGCCATGATTGGGTTTGTGGCGCTGATTTTGACTGAAGTTCTCTCCGGTCATAGCTTTGTTAGCTTACTCACGGGTCTTTAAATCTTATTGTGAGTTTACTGACGCCCTCAGTTTTGCACGGTACTCCTTTGTGAAATGCAGAAGTAAACATTTTCTCTGTGGCGATCAATTTGCTTACATCTGCGAGAGAGCTGCTTAACCCAAGATTTGTTCGTCTTAAGCTTTGTAAGTTATGCCGACGGAAAAGGTCGCTAAACTACTGCGCTCCTACAGTTTTCAGTCGCGATGAATGTTAGAAGATGGATGTAGATGCCGCTGAATTTCTAAAGCTTTACTCAGCCGGAAACCGAGACTTCTGCCAGATCAGTCTACGAGACGCAAATCTGAGCGAGGTTTGCATAAGTGGGATAAATCTAAGCCGTGCTGATTTATCTCAGGCTACACTTTCTGCTGCTAGTGTGCAGAATTCGATGCTCCATGAAACTGTCTTTGACAGGGCGATGCTGTGGCGTACTAATTTCAGCGGCTCACAATTGATCTACGCCAGTCTAAATGGGGCAAATCTGATTCACGCACTCTTTGCTAAGGCAAATTTGTACAAGGCTTCTCTACAGGATGCAGACTTACGTTTAGCTAATCTACGAGATGCAGACCTGAGCGGTGCAAATTTAGTGGGCGCTGATTTGCGTTATGCCAACCTAGAGGGTGCAAACTTGGAAGGTGCGAACTTGAGTAAGGCTGATTTAACAGGAGCCAATCTAAAAGGCGTGAGCCTTTGCTCTGCGGTACTCAATCAGGCAACCTTTTCTAGAACAAATTTGACCAATGCAAATTTGAGCTTTGTCAGGATGGATGATGTTGACCTCAAAGATTCAATCTTGAGCGGTGCATGTCTGCCAGAGGTTAGGCTTAGCTATTCAGTCGTAAGGTCGATTAAGACACTTACATTAAGTGGAAAATTGCGGGCTTAGCGATCGCAAAGGGAAGGATAGCGTCCAAAGCTAATTTCAAGTAATGGCTAAGCACTAACCCACTTGAATCTTTAGACCGTGCCAGACTAGAGCTTGTGGCGTATGATAATTTTTATAAAGTCCTGAACGTCAAAAATGCGATAGTCCTGTCCCCACTATATTTAGGCTATGATCCTCTCTCCTACCTTGAAGCCGATTGTTGATTTCGCACATCCGTTAAGCATGTGGCTGTTGCTGGCGCTGACCTTGTACACAATGTATTTAGGGTTTCAGATTCGTCGCACTCGTTCTGCCGAAGGAGACGTAAAGAAAGAGCTAATTAAGAAGAAGTTTAACCTCAAACACCATCAGACCAGTTCCCTGCTGCTAGCACTGATGGTACTTGGAACCCTCGGTGGCATGGCATCTACCTATACCGAAAATCATAAGCTATTCTTTAGTCCTCATTTGCTAGTAGGACTCGGGATGACAGGACTCATTGCGGTTTCTGCCAGCCTGACTCCATTTATGCAGAAGGGTAACGATATCGCTCGCTACAGCCACATTACAATCAACGTTGCCTTACTAGGCTTGTTTGGTTGGCAGGCCGTGACAGGCACACAAATCGTCCAAAAAATTCTGAGCAACTAATCTCTGACGGGTTAAGACTTCTAAATAGAACGGCGCTGAAGAAAGTCTCAGCGTCGTTTTTTATGTTTTTAGACACTTATTCCTTTAGACACTATAGATTTCATCCTGGGTGGAGTCTGACAATCTATACTACTAGATACTTAATGAGAGCTTATATCAATACTTTTTAAGTATTCTGTCTAAAGTCTATAAAAATCCTTGAAAACTATAGCTAGAGAAGACTATAGATAATTTTAGCCATGGACTGAGAGTCTAGACTCACCACCTCAGTGGGCGATCAATTCGCTGTCACCCAGCGGAGTAAAACGCCATATTTCGCATCATTCATGCTCTATTTACTGATCAGCGTCAGTTGTAAGAGTAGGCGAAGCGTTTTTCGTTGCCTAAACTGTTTCCAAGCATAATCTCATAGAATTTTATCGCAGCTAATTTGAAATAAATTATCAATCAGAATGGGCTAAGGAGCACAATCAGGTAGATAGAGATTGCCTAAAATCGCTTCAGCAAAAGACTTTAGAACATTTTTTCTATATAGCCTCGGCAATTCTTTACACTAGTTAATAAACTTATTGCTAATCTATCTCAATAGTTATGCTAGTATGCTTCCAGATTTGTTGAAGTTGAATCTCAATAAGTCTGGAAGATACTCTGTGCCTCTACTCAATAAAGTTTAAGTTTTCCAAGGAGAATCGTTCCCGTGACAAGCATGACTGCTCAAGCCCCCGAAAAATTGCCCTGGTGGGCTGGAAATGCTCGGTTAACTAATCTCTCTGGAAGACTTTTAGGTGCCCATGTTGCCCATTCTGGTTTGATTGTGCTTTGGGCGGGGGCAACCACCCTGTTTGAACTCTCTCACCTTAATGTGCAGCAGCCGATGTATGAGCAGGGTCTTATCTTGCTTCCTCACCTCGCCACTTTAGGCTGGGGCGTTGGAGATGGAGGCATCATCCAAAATACCTATCCCTATTTTGTGATTGGTGCTTTACATCTCATTTCTTCTGCTTTCTTGGGGTTTGGCGGCATTTTTCATTCCCTTTGGGGGCCAGAAACTTTAGAGACTCGGGCATCTGCTTTTGGGTACTCCTGGCAGGATCGCAACAAGATTTCCTCTATTTTGGGCACTCATTTGGTGCTGTTGGGGCTTGGTGCTTTGCTGTTGGTCGCTAAGGCGATGATGTTTGGTGGGCTGTACGACAGCGTTAGCCAAACCGTGCGTCAGGTTTCTAACCCTACGCTCAACCCAGCGGTGACGTTTGGATATTTATTTGGTGCTGTGGGCAGAGACTGGATTGCAGGTGTCAATAGCCTAGAAGACTTAGTGGGTGGACATATCTGGGTAGGTGTTCTGTGCATCTTGGGTGGTATCCACCACATTTTGACAGAGCCTTACCCTTGGACACGCCGGCTTTTTGTCTGGTCTGGGGAAGCCTATCTTTCCTATAGCTTGGGTGCGCTGGCCTTGATGGGCTTTATTGCGGCCTACTTTGCTGCGACTAACACTTTGGCTTACCCCACTGAATTTTATGGGCCGGTGCTGAGTATTCAGATGGAAACCTTTCCTCGCTTTGTTAACCCAGACTCAAGCGTACTCTCCTCTCGGGCTTGGTTGGCAAATTCACATTTTTGGTTAGGGTTCTTCTTTTTGCAAGGGCATCTTTGGCACGCGCTCCGGGCGGCTGGGTTTAACTTCCGCCAGGGCAGGGTGGTGGAGACGGTGGAGTTGGCGATCGCCTCTCAAAAAACCTCCACTGCAAAACTTTAACAATCTTCTCTTTGACCACAGGCCATCAATTATATTTCAAGGAGCTATTCCTTTAATGACAGCCGTTTCTTCAATCAAAAGTGACAACCTACCCCAAGTGGGCTGGTGGGCTGGCAACGCTCGTTTTGTTGATTTATCGGGTCAACTCTTAGGCGCTCATGTCGCCCATTCGGGGCTAATTGTCCTGTGGGCTGGGGCAATGACCTTTTTTGAGCTGTCGCGCTACCTTCCCGAACAGCCGATGTATGAGCAGGGTCTCATTCTGTTGCCCCATTTGGCAAGCTTGGGCTTGGGCATTGGTGAAGGCGGGGTGCTGGTAGATACCTATCCTTATGTGGTAATTGCCACCCTACATCTTGTCTCATCTGCGGTCTTAGGCGCGGGGGGAGTTTACCACTCGCTTCTCGGTCCCAAAGTTTTAGAGCAAGACCAAAACTTTTCCGGCTTCTTTGGCTATGACTGGAAAGATCCAGACAAAATGACCACTATCCTAGGGATTCACCTGGGTCTGTTGGGCGTTGGTGCTTGGCTACTGGTGGCTAAAGCTGTTTTTTGGGGCGGACTATACGACCCTGCAATGGGTTCTGTCCGCGTTGTGACTGACCCAACCCTTGATGCATCTACGATCTTTAGCTATCTCTTTGGTCGCCAAGGTGCAGAGGGCATGGCGAACGTCAATAACCTAGAAGACGTGGTAGGCGGACATATCTGGGTTGGCTTGATGTGCATTGTTGGTGGTGTTTGGCACATTTTAACCCAGCCCTTTAACTGGGCAAAAAATGTGCTGATTTGGTCTGGGGAAGCCTATCTTTCCTATAGTCTGGGGGCG